>JAUXEM010000274.1 GCA_030620515.1 Salinivirgaceae bacterium | reverse complement strand
AGTATTAATACTACTAATCTCTTTCATATCTAATAGTCAACAAATTAAAAACCTAAGCAGAGCTGAACATAGCCAAATTGAGAGATTGGAAGAAATGGCTCAATTACAGGTTAATAATAATAATTTTTTTGAAGCAGGAGAATCAATGTCAAAAATTGCATTTATATATTGGAAAGCAGGAAGAGCCAGAGAGGCTATTAACAGTTTTATCATATCTGCCGATATTTTATTAGAAATAAACAAATATGATGAAGTGAAAAATATTTTTTCAAATATAGCTGTTATTTATACCGATTTAGAGGAACTAGAATTTGCACTCGAATATTTCGAAAAAAGCTTAGAAATTAGACGTAAAACCAACGTTAGTAAAGATATTGCAGCAGGTTTAATCGACGTTGCCTATGTTTTGCAAATACTTAATTTTAACGACGATGCTATTAAAAAGCTAAATGAAGCTTTAGTAATAGCAACCAAAATAAATAGTTCAAGACTAATTTTAGATTGCTACCAATTACTATCGCTAAATTATGAACAAACTGGCAATATTCGCAAATCGAATGAGTATGCAGGAAAAGCTGAATCGTACCAAGTTTTTATTCAAGAAGAAAGCTTAAAAGAAGGATTTGAAACAGTTGTATTGGAAACCAAGCAAGAGGTTGCCAAATCAAAACAAGAAATACTATTGGCTGCAGAACTACTCAAATATCAGAAAATATTTGCTCAAAGAACTGAAGATTCTTTAGGCTTTACTATTTTATCGAAACAGGACAGTCTTTTCGCTTCAGCTCAAATAGCCAAACAAAAACAATTGGAAATTGAAAAAATGGAGACTGCCAGAGAATTGGATGCAGTAAAGCTTAAACAACAAGAAGCACAGCAACAAAAACAACGCTTAATAATATTTATGATATTAGGCGGATTTATACTAATGATTGTATTGGCTATGGTAATGTTGCGAGCTAATAGAGCAAGAAAAAAAGCCAATACAAAATTGGGTAAACAAAACAAAGAGATTATTGAAAAGGGGGAACAATTAAGTGGAGCATTGAAAAAAATTGCTCACCAGAATCAAAATATTACGCAAAGTATTAACTATGCTAGAGGTATTCAGCAGGCTTTATTACCTAAACCTGAGCAATTAAGTAATCATATTGAAGAATCATTTATACTATTTAAACCTCGTGACATTGTTAGTGGAGACTTTTATTGGTTTCGAGAAATTGATGCAAAATCAGATATTTTTAAAATATTTGGAATGCATCGTAGATCCGATGAACAAGATAAAGATAAAACAAAAGATAAACGTTTTGTTATTTCTGCAGTAGATTGTACTGGACATGGTGTTCCAGGAGCATTTATGAGTATGATTGGATATAATTTATTAGATGAGATATCAAATAAAGGCATTTCCAGACCCGACCTTATTTTAGAAGAATTGCATCGTGGGGTTAGATTTACATTAAAGCAGAAAGAGACTAACAACCAGGATGGTATGGATATGTCAGTGTGTGTTATAGACAAAGATAAAAAAACAGTTGAATTTGCAGGTGCTAAGAATCCATTAATATATATTCAAAATAATGAAGTAATTCAAATTAAAGGAGATAAATATGGTATTGGAGGAAAATCAGACGATCACCATTTCACTTCACACACTATTTTAGTAGATAAACCCACGTACTTTTATATGTTTTCCGATGGTTATATTGATCAATTTGGAGGTGAAACAGGCAGAAAGTTTATGATTAAAAAATTTAGGCAATATATTCATGAAATTCATACTAAACCGATGAAAGAGCAGCATGAACTTCTTGCAAAAAAATTAGAAGATTGGCAAGGAACCAAGTATAATCAGATTGATGATGTATTAGTTATGGGCTTTAAATTAGATTTTAGCTAGAGAGATACTGCTTCGTTCCAGATAATTAGGGACAAGCTGTTAATCCTATCAATGATATAAATCAGTTATCATTACAACAGACCGCTTCGTTCATCGCAGTAAACTTATATATGGGGAATATGCGAGAAACGAAGCGGTTTGTCAAATCTAAATATTTGTGCTTGCTTATTTTCCACTTCTATATTTGTTAAATACACTTTAATCGTTACATTTGTACTGTTCATGTAAAAAAGAAATACAATTATTCAAAAAAACGAAACAACTATTGCTACTTATACGTTTTTTAGTATATTCGCACGATTAATAAGAGTCAAACTAAATATTAAAATTATGAAAAAATTAATGACAATTTTTTTAGCTCTAGGAATAAGTTTATATTCATTCGCTCAGGCAATAGATGACGAAGCCGTTATTCCTGTTTCTATAACATTAAATTCAATTTTAAGGCTTAATGTAACATCAGGTGGGAACATTGAGTTTGTGTTTAATAATTTAAATCAATACACATTAGGTATTGCAACTAATGCAAGATATAATACCGATTTTAATGTATCATCATCAATTGATTTTGATGTAGATTTAACACCAGAGAACACATCATTTTTTATTGGTACAGATGACCCTGGTCATCAAATGGGAATTGAATATGTTCGTATTAATGTAATTGAAGCTGTTGCTGGTCCATCTGACGTTTTTGGAGGTCCTACTGCATTTATACCAGCTCAAGCTAATTACGAAATTGTTTCATATGATGGTTCAAATAGTAATGCTGGTACTGGCTTAGTAAATTCATTTACCATACAGTGGGATGTTATGCCAATTATTGCAGCTGATTTAGCAGCCGACAGGTATAGTAATAATTTCTTTTTATCATTACGTACAAATAATTAAAACAAATAAAAATAATATAAAGGTCAAAGCTTGTTATTTTTACCAAGTCTTTGACTTTTTGTTTTTTAGTTATTAACTATCTCTGTTAATTTCGTATGAAAAGGAACTTACTATTATTCTATTCATTTTTTATATTGGCGTTGTTAAATGGGCAAGAAATTGACAAACGCATTGTTGTAAATAAAGGAGGAAGTGTTGATTTTATTTTCAAATCGATGTATGAAATCACAAATGGAAAAACACTTGGCGGTGCAGTAGGTTTCACTAATATTAACTTATATTTTGATACAATTGGTACTGTATTGCCCGATGTTAAAGGTTGGGAATTACGTGCTTCGGCAACAAGCAACACATTTCAGGCCGACTATGGATCACCTAATCTTGATTTAGATAAAATTGTAATGGATGTTTCTGTCAATAATAGCGGTATTGGTTCTACATTGGAACTAAGGTTTGATGCAACTACTGTTATAGCAACAGGAGATATTGACGATGGTCCTATTTGGAATATACAAATTACTTATGACTGTGCGAAACAAATGGGAGATATAGGTATGCTAAATGTAAGTTCTGACTACTATTATACAGAAATACATTTTACCATAGAACCCAGTTATTAAAACTTTGGATGAAAAAAAAATCAATATATATATTTTTTTTTTTACTCTTAGCTTTTTCGAATAATAGCTTCTCGCAATTCTATTTTTTAGAAGATGTTAATGATCAAATAGAAATTGAATTTCTTCGAAAGAAAATAGAAATAAAACCAGAAGAAAGCTTCTTTAATCTATTAAAGATTAATAATCCAAGTAATAGGGCTATTACCTTTATGCTCAATTTTAGTTATCCAACAAATTGGACATTTATAGGAAAAAAAAATCAACAAATAACTCTTTCCCCAAACGATTCTATCGTAATACCCTACCGTGCTGCTGCTGCAATTAACACAAAAGGTGAAATAGGTTATGCCTTTGTTGCTTCATTATCCGATTTAAAAGGTAATACATTTAAAAATGAATATAGTTTTGTTAATATTCCTAAAATAAAGGACATTTATTATAGGCCTAAAAGCAGAATAGTTTATTT
>JAUXEM010000048.1 GCA_030620515.1 Salinivirgaceae bacterium | reverse complement strand
TTCAATATCTTTTACCACAGATTACTCAGATTACCACAGATTAAATCAACTCAATCTTCTTCAATCTCTTTATTTCAATCTACTTTCTTCAATCTTTTTATTATAAAAAGCTAGGAATTCACGAATTAAAACTGCCTATTTTTTTATTCTATATTCTACATTCTGTATTCTAACTTCTACTTTAAATCCTAACCCCAATAACAATAACATCGTCAATTTGATCGCTGCCATCGCGCCAATCATCGAAAATTTTATTAAGCGTATCTTTTTGTTCACTCATTGGTTCTTTGTGAATATCTAAAAGAACTTGTTTAAAACGTTTAGTCATAAATTTTCTACCATCGGCACCTCCAAACTGGTCAGGATAGCCATCAGAAGTATTGTACAAACAATCTCCTTTTTGCAATTCAAATTCTTGCATAGTAAACGGAATATCATTTTTTACGTAATATCCAATTGGCATTCTATCGGCTTTCAATTGAATCAATTCGCTATTCCTTATAATATACAGTGGATTGTATGCTCCAGAAAAACATAGTTTCATTTTACTATGATCAATTACATAAAGCGAAACATCCATTCCGTCTTTCGATTCGCCATCTTCCTGATGTAGTTGATGTATTACTTGTTGTCTTAACCTTTCTAGTATTTTATGCGGCTCAATAACTTTTTCTTTATTTACAATTTCGTTTAAAAAGGCTATTCCAAGCATACTCATAAATGCTCCGGGTACACCGTGTCCAGTACAATCTGCTGCAACAATAATTGAAATGTTATCGCGATGTGTAATCCAATAATAATCGCCACTAACTATATCGCGCGGACGATAAAGAATAAAATAGTCGTCAACCACATCGTCTAATTGTTCAGCTGGAGGTAAAATAGCCGATTGAATTCTTTGAGCATATTGAATACTATCAGTAATGTCTTTATGTTGCTCTGTTATTTGTTCATGTTGTTCTGCCAACTCTTCTTTTTGAGCTTCAATCTCTGCCGTACGTTCCTTTACTTTTTGTTCTAGTATTTTTTTCTCTTCAATGAGCTGTTTTTCTCGAACCTTAATAAACAACCAAATAGATGAAACTATTAAAAGGATATATGCAATGTAGGCGGCAATTGTTTTGTACCAAGGGGGTGTAATTATAATGTTCAAATAAGAATCTTGTTTACTCCATACTTTATCATTATTGGAACCACGTACTCTAAAAGTGTATTTACCAGGAGATAATCCTGGGTAATTTGCAGTTCTATTGTTAGCATCTACAAAAATCCATTCGTCATCTAATCCTTCCATTTTGTATTTATACCTATTTTTGGCAGGAGCAGTATAATCGAGTACAGAAAAATCAAAAGCAAGGAAATTTTGTTTGTAATTTAGTTCAATATTGTGCTTTTTGTAAATTAAGCTATCAAGTTTATATTCCTTACCTCGAATAGAAAATTTATCTATTACAACTTTTGGAATTTGGTTATTTATACTGTCGGGTTGGAAAGCAACAAATCCTTTAGTAGTAAAGAATATAAACTCCCCATTTAGCCGTTTAAAATTTGGATGGTTACCTATGAATTGATGTGTTGTGAAATCAGATGATCTAAAATAACCTTCACTAGTTTCTTCTTTTATATCAAACTTAGATAATCCTTTTAGGCTGGTTACCCACAAATATCCAAGTTTATCTTGGTCAATTCCATTTATGTTATTATCTACCAAGCCATTTTCAATGGAATAGTAATTAAATTCTTTGCTTTCTACATCAAATTTATACAAGCCATTGGTGCTGTATATCCATGTAAATTTATCAATTGTTTTCACATTGGCTGTTCCCCAATCTTGCTCTAAATCAATAAGCCAGGTATCAACTTCTAAACTTTCACTATTAATTTTATTAAGTTCAGGTAAAGCGGCAAACCAAATATTACCATCCTTGTCTTCGTTTAAGTTACCTGATGTAAGTGGTCCATATTTCACACGGTCGCTAAACTCATATACCAAATTAAGCTTGCGTGAATTTTTAGGATATTGATAAATACCAACTTCAGTTCGTAGCCAAAAATTACCTTTTTTATCTTGAAGTACATTTTTAAAATAATTCAGATTTACATCTTCAATGTATTCTAAGTTCTGAATGAATGAGGAAAAATTAGTTTGAAATGTGTTTGTATTAATGGTATAAATTCCATTTGGACAAAATGCATAAATACTGTTGGGACCACAAAATTGTATTTGCTTAACCATGTTTTTTATACTATCATTCCCTACAATTATAGCTGGAATTTGCTTTATAAAATCGATTTCACTAGTACTAATATTATACCGGCTTATTTTGTTATCGCTGGCTAACCAAACATTTTTATCGGGGCTAATTGCCATGTCAATAATTGTATAATCTGCTTCTCCTGTAAAGTCGTTTATATTGAAAATATTGTTAGGTAATTCATAATTCGTTAATGCTTTAAATGTTCGAGAATATTTTACTATTTTATTATTAATTGCATACCAAATGTTTGCTGAATTATCGTAAAAAGTTGGGTATTGATTATCTGCTTCAATGTTAAAATTAACAAAGTCGAATTTGTTTTTAATAAGGCGATTAAGTCCTTTAAATGTAGCTACCCATATATTACCAGCTTTGTCTTCAAATATTTGTATTATGCGGTTGTCATATAATCTATTCCGATTATTTGCTTTTATTTTCTGAATAGTACTTAACTCTTTATTGTAAATATTTAAACCATCTTCAGTACCTATCCAAATATTACCAGCTTTATCTTGAAATAACGAGTAAATAGCATTGCTAGTAAGAACTTCTTTACCCTTACTATTTTGGAAAACCACATATTTTCCCCAAATCAAATCATACTTTATTAAACCGTATTTCGACCCAATCCAGAATATATCATCCTTATCCTGATATAGCATTAAATATTCATCTGAAATATCTATACCAAGAAGTTTCTCGAAAGGAATATCATATTGTTTAAATTTACCTGTGTTGTTATTGAATTCCTCTAAGCCTTTTTCTGTTAATGCCCAAAACGAACCATAGTTATCAATTAATACGTCTTTAATTTTATTCGATCCTAAATAAGTAATGGTTTTGTAAGGAGCAAGCAATTCATTTTTAATATGGAGAGAAAGCTCTTCATTTATTGATACTATTTTAGTACCACAAAAGCTTGTTTTATTTGGACCTACACCGTCCCATTCTGCACAACAGTGTGAAAGGTCTGATTCAAAATGCAAAGAGTATTCTCCTTTTTTAAGGAAAATTGGTTCTGTTTGAAAGCAATTCTTTTCAGCACCACCGCACCACATATTTTTACTCTCAGATAATTGCCAAACTATTTCTTTATTGTGTGTAAGTGTTGCAAAATCATATTTCCCATGCCTATCAATTTCACCAGTCGATGCTATTAAATAGTATCCATCCTGTTGGATTTTAAATTCTACAATAGTATCTAGATTGTTCGTGGGGTTAAGTATTTCAACAATTGCAATAGACTCATTTAATATGGAATCAAAAAACTGCCAAGCTGCTGGTGCATATGTTTTTGCAGGATTAGTAAAATTTGTAATGCTATCAATTTCAGATTGATACCTAGTTATACCACTACCTGTTGGCCCAATCCAGTAGCTATTCTTTTTGTCTTGTACTATTTGAACTTCAATGTCGTACGCTTGTTGGGTAAGGTCTTTTAATTGAGTGCTATGTTTTTCGTTGTTAAAAATTGACAAAGCATCGTAATGCCTCATCCACAAATTATATGTATTATCTAAATATAAGTAGGCAATGTCGTTATATGGGAGCGAAAGACTGTCTTTTGCATTATGTTTGAAAAGCTTGTACGAATAACCATTGTAACGGTAAAGCCCATCTCTAGTAGAGAACCACATAAAACCAGTTTCATCTTGTACAATACCAGTAATAAAGCCTAAGCTTCTGCCACTCTCATTTGTAATTTGCTCGAATATTATATCATTAGTATTGCCTTTTGAAATGCTAAATACAAATAGCAATAACAGTAACATGGTTTGTTTTAAAATTGAATTCATAATTAGGCTATCGGTGTTTAGATTTTAAAGTTAATTCAAATTCGTTAAAACACCAATATAATTGAATAATGAGTGTTGAAATGGAGTATCGAATAATGAATATCTATTGTAATTAAAAACAATATTGTTTACTAATTATTCTATAATAAGCTGGCAAATGCACTATAAAAATAAATAGTTTCATTAGTTTTACTCACCTAATTCAGATATAAATTAAACAATACATTTTGGATACTAACCTACTTATTCAACTTTTTGAAAATTGGTGCGGTCATGAACCTCAGAGCATAAAAGCATTGCCTCTTTCAGGTTCCGATAGACGTTATTTTAGAATGAATACAAATGACATCTCAGTTTTAGGAGTGTATAACCCTTGCGTGGAAGAAAATGAAGCCTATATATCATTTACTCAGCATTTTTATCAGTATAATATTCTTGTTCCAAAAATTGAAATGGTAGCGGATAATAAGCTTTACTATTTAGTTCAAGATATTGGGAATGACTCTTTGTACAATAGAATTGTGGATTGCAAAGGGGAACTGACTCCTGAAGTAATTGAGTTGTTTAAGAAAGCGTTAAAGCATTTAATAACAATGCAAGTTTCAGCTGGAGAAACTATTGATTATAAATATAGCTATCCTATTAATAAGTTTAATAAGGATGCTATTCAATGGGATTTGAATTATTTTAAATATAACTTTCTAAAATTGTCAGGTGAAAGTTTTAATGAGACATTATTGGAGAAAGATTTCGGGAATCTTAAGAATTTTCTTCTTAAAACACCTATGAAATATTTTATGTTTCGTGATTTTCAATCGCGTAATATTTTAATAAAAGATGGAGAACCTTGTTTTATTGATTTTCAGGGTGGTAGAAAAGGTCCATTAGCCTATGATGTTGCTTCTCTGTTGTATCAGGCAAAAGCAAATATTCCCGAATCTACTAGAAAGGAATTATTTGATTATTACTATGCTGAATTAAGTAAACTAATATCAGTTAATTACGCAGATTTATATAACAGCTTTAAAGCATTTGCAGTACTAAGAACACTACAGGTATTAGGTGCATATGGTTTTAGAGGTTTTTTTGAAAAGAAGCCTCACTTTTTAGAAAGCATTCCTTTTGCAATAAAGAATCTTAAAAATTTAATTCTATCAGAAAAGTTTCCGGTTCATATACCTCATATTTGCAAAATTGCCGAGAATTTAATTATTCCTATACCAAATAGTATCAAAGAAAAAAAGATACTTACTATGCGTGTAACTAGTTTCTCTTATCGGAAAGGTATTCCTGCAGACCCATCCAGTAATGGAGGTGGTTTTGTTTTCGATTGTCGGGGAATTCATAATCCAGGAAGATACGACGAGTATAAACAGCTTACGGGAAAGGATAAAGAAGTAATCCAGTTTTTTAATGAAAAAACCAATATTAATGAGTTCTCAAAACAAACTATTGATATGGTAGAGCCAACCATTAAATCATACTTAGAAAGAGGGTTTAATCATTTAATGGTTAGTTTCGGTTGTACCGGAGGCCAACACCGATCAGTTTATTGTGCCGAAAAATTTGCAGCGTTTATTCGAAACAATTTTAATGTTCACTTGGTTTTATGGCATAGAGAACAAGGCGAATTATTAGAATATGGCAAAGAAATGTAAAAAAGCAGATTGTAAAGAACCCAAAAACCCTGAGTATATCTGTGCAAAGTGTGATCGAAAAGCAAAAAAGAAAAATAAATTATGCAAACCTGTAAAAATTAATTTATGAAAGCAATGATATTTGCAGCAGGGCTAGGGTCAAGATTAAAACCACATACAAATAGAATTCCCAAAGCTTTGGTCGAAGTTAGTGGAAAACCATTACTCTTGCTTGCCATTGAGTATTTAAAAAAGCATGGAGTAACTGAAGCTATAATTAATATCCATCATTTTGGAGAGCAAATTATTGAGTATTGCTCTAAGAATAATTTTGGCATTGATATTTATTTCTCCGATGAAAGAAACCAGCTATTGGATACCGGTGGAGGATTAAAAAAAGCAAGTGAATGGTTATCGGGAAGTGAACCCTTTATTGTTGTAAATGCTGATATTATTACTAACGTTAATATTCAGGATATGTTTAAACATCATAAGCAGAATGGGAATGTGGTAACACTTGCAGTACGAGATAGAGATAGTAGCAGAAAGCTTATGTTTAATGATGGAAATGAATTATGTGCTTGGAAAAATACAATTACAAATGAAGTTATTAAGGTAAATAATACTTTTCAGAATACTTTTGAATATGCTTTTAGTGGCCTGCATGTAATTTCACCAAGTATTTTAATCGATTTTCCATCACAAGAAACTTTTTCCATTATTAAATTTTATTTGGGCGCTGCAAAAAAATATAAAATCGGTGGATATGTACATAACGATGGCTATTGGTTTGATGTAGGAACACCAGATAAATTATTTGCAGCAGAGCAGTATCTTCAAAATGTGATATAATAATAGCTTTTTGTATCGTTAATTGTAGTACAAAGCAAAATAATTTTGTTTAATAATTGCTAAGTTATTACTTTTAACAATGCAAACTTAATGCTATAAATAATTTTTATTGCAGTTGTGTTAAAAATATAGAGATGGAAGATTTAAAAATTATTGGTAATAAACAGAAGCCTGATCTGAATTTTTCGGCTACAACCGGAGAACTTATAGTGACTGGACAATCTTTACCCGAAAATGCTACGCTATTATATGGTCCCGTGCTTGAGTGGATTAAAGATTATGCTAAAACACCAGCTAGCAAAACAGTTTTTTCTTTAAAAATGAAGTACTACAATACCGCATCTTCTAAAATGTTTTTTTCTATTATAAAGCAACTTAATAATATACATAAAGTAGGTGCCGATGTTGAAATTGAATGGCATTATCAAAACGATGATGAAGATATGCTTGATGCAGGAGAATATTATAGAGATTTAGTAGATATTCCGTTTAAGTTTATATCTTACTAAAAAATATTATGAATTAAATAAAAAACGCCCTAAAAGGGCGTTTTTTATTTAATGATATAAAATACAAATTACTATGAAAAAGCCCAAAGGGTCGTTAATAAGCTATATGGCAAATAAAGTTAAGTCTGAGGGTGGACTAAACTTAGCTCAAGGGATACCAGCTTTTGACCCTCCACAAGAATTAATGAAATTATTATCTGGCGTAGCACTAGGCTCATTTCACCAATATGCACCGGGTAAAGGAAACCCTTTACTGTTAGAGCAGCTTTCTTTGCATTATAATAAACCCATAGCTGATTTTTTAATAGTTAATGGAGCAACGGAGGCTATTTCTACAATTTTTACATACATAAATAAGCAATTTCCTGATAGTGCACTGCTTTCATTTAGTCCTGTTTATGAGAGTTATAAGCATTTACCTCGTATTTTTAATACCCCCTTTGTAAATCACGATTTAAAAGATGGCAATATTGATTTTAATTTGCTGCAAGAACAAATAGAAGCAAATAATGTAAAAACTATAATCTTTGCTTCACCAGGTAATCCACTGGGTAAGATATGGAGCAGGCACGAGTTAGATGAATTAATAGCGCTAGTAAATAAGTATGATCTGTATTTAATTGTTGATGCTGTTTATTCCGATCTGTTTTTTGATGAAAAACCACAATATCCAATAGAAAACATTACTAAGAATATTTTTTATGTAAATGCTTTCTCAAAGAAATTCTCAATTACAGGATGGCGAATAGGTTATTTATTAAGTCATCCTATACATATGGATGCTTTAATGGACATACATGATTATATAGGTTTATCATCGCCATCAGTGCTTCAACAGGCACTTGCTATATATTTAAAAGAGCATAATTTCGGGACAAATTATTGCATTGATCTTAGAGCTACGTTGAAAGCTAATTATTTGCAAATGGCAAATGCATTGAAAGAATTGGGTTTTACTGTTGTAGATGCGCAAGGAGGTTATTTTATTTGGTGCAGTTTGCCAGCTAAATTTGAATCGGGTTTAGAATTTGCAATAAACCTATACGAAAGTAAAAAAGTAGCTGTTGTTCCTGGAATTCACTTTGCTGAAAATGGAAATAAAATGATTCGATTAAATATTGCCAGACATGCCTATGAAATTAGTATGGCAATTGATAGAATAAAGAGTTTTATAGATGAGAACTAATACCAAATTATTAGTCGCCTAGCGATTCTTTTACTTCAATTAGTAATTCTTTAATATGATTTAATGATTTAACGACTTCAAAGTTATTTATTGTGTCGTCTTTATTATCCTTCATTTTCTTCTTTGCACCATCAAGAGTTAAACCACGCTCTTTAACTAAATGGTAAATAATATAAAAATTCTCAACATCTTGTTTCGTGAAAAGGCGATTTCCCTTTTTGTTCCTTTTGGGTTTTATAATGGTAAATTCTTTTTCCCAAAAACGAATTAACGATGTGTTTACATCAAACATTTTTGCTACCTCACCTATGGAGTAGTATAATTTCTCTATTTTTTTTTCTTTGTATGGCACAGTAGTAATGCTTGTAAAATTTTTAAAAATTTGCTTTGCTAAGGATTTGTTATTTAGTAATAAAGCTTAAATTCTAATTAAAAGCAATGTATTAAAATTTTATGGCATTGTCAAGGTCTTGTGAATATAACCATCATTATCAATTATTAGCTCACATTCTGGCAAGTCTGTTTTTGTTAATGTTTGAATAATCTTAACAGCCTTTAAATCATTATCAATATAAGTTCCGCCTGGTTTAATCTGGTGTGCCGATATAATATTAGCATCTATGAATTTTCCAGTAGAATCAACATTTATTTTAAGTATAGGAGCTATGGCATTTGGACCGCTTAAATTAAATCTGCCATAAGTACAGAAATTGCCAAGGCTGTATATTATAAAGCGATTTTTATACAAATCAATAGCCCGAGTTACATGTGGTCCATGCCCAAAAACAATATCGGCTCCAGCATCAATTACCGTACGGGCAAATTGGTACACATTCCCTCTGTTCTCACCATAAAAATGCTCGCTTTTTTTGGTAACATGCTGATGTTTGCTACCCTCGGCTCCACCATGAAAAGTAACAATTACGATGTCTGCTTCATTTTTTAATTTTGCTACTATTCTTTTTGCATTATCCGTATCGTGAATACTTACTGTACCTTTGTTTGGCGCAAAAGCTGCTATGCCATATGTTATACTGTCTTTTGTAAAGATAGTATATGGGTAATTAGTCCATCCGGCAAACTTAATGTTCAAGCTATCTAACATTTTTATTGTGGTTTTGCGACCTAAATTTCCAAAATCACCAGAATGATTATTAGCAACTGTTAACACATCGAAGCCTGCATTGCTTAGGGAATGAGCGTATTTCTCAGGCATCCTAAATGCATAGCATTTTGTTGAGTCTTTGCATCTTTTAACTAGTGGAGCGGTATTTGAGAAACATCCTTCCAAATTTCCTATTGTTAAGTTTGCATTAGTTAAAGTAGATACTACATTTTCAAGCAGCGGAGAACAATCATTATTTGGGGGTAAATATATTTTCGAAGGAAAATTAGTACCTAACATTATATCGCCAACGCCTATAATTGAAATTACATTAGTTTTTTTTGATATACTGTCGTGTGAATGTTGTGCATAAACATTTAAAGTAAATAAAATACTTACCCAAAATAAAATACTTAATTGCCTCATATAATTTGGAAAATTTTAGTCGAAACTCATGTTCATTCGTGACGAAACAGAAATAACTTCATCGTACTGCTCAGGAGTAAGATCGTTGTAGTAATAATTTACAGGATTCTCAGTTTTGTTATTCTTGCGAACTTCATAGTGCAAGTGTGGTGCAGTTGAACGACCAGTGTTTCCAACACTGCCAATTAGCTCACCACGTTTTACTTTTTGTCCTACTTTAACACTAATTTCATGCATATGTGCATAAAGTGTTTTGAAGCCAAAGCCATGGTCTATTATAACTCTTTTACCGTAACCGCTAAGTGTATAACCTGCTTTTACAATTTTGCCATCGCCTGTTGAATATATTTCAGTTCCAGTGGAAGCTGTTAAATCAATGCCTTTATGCATTTTTCTGGTACGATAAATAGGATGAATGCGATATCCGTATCCAGAAGCAAAACGTGTTAAGTCCTTGTCAGCAATTGGCGATATTGCCGGAATAGAAGATAAAAATTCTTCTTTTTCCATAGCCATACTAACGACCTCTTCGTATGAACGCCATTGAACCACCATTTTATTACTTAGCTTATCTATTCTTTTAGAGGTTTCTATAACTAGTTCTGAATTAGAATATCCTTCTAATTCTTTGTATTTGTTTACACCTCCATATCCAGCTTCTCTTTCTGATGGGGACACAGGTTCAGTATTAAATATTACTCTATATATATTGTCATCTCTATCTCGAATATCATTCATAGATTTGTCCATTCGGTTAAGTGTGCGGTTCAACGAACTATATTGTTCCAAGAGCATTCTATTCTCTCTTTTCTGTTCACGCTCTCCAGGGGTGTCAAAAAAGAATGAAAGTATTAATAAGAAAATACCTGCAACCACACTAATCGCAGCTAACTGCTTAAAGAAAAGAGCTGTTTTTTGCTTCCTGTTTCGGGTTACTTTATCGTAACTTAAACTATCAGGATCAAACTTGTAATTTGACTTAGGCATATTTTTATTACATCTTTTTTGTATACAAGCTACAAATCTAACAGAAATAAATTAATTTTACAACCTTATATTATTAAAGTAAAACAAAAATTAGATAATTGTATACATATGGATTCTAAGGAGATAAGAAGTAAATTTAAGGAGTTCTTTGCTTCAAAACAGCATGAAATTGTGGGTAGTGCCCCAATGGTTATTAAAAATGACCCTACTTTAATGTTTACAAATGCTGGTATGAATCAGTTTAAAGATATTTTTTTAGGTAATACACCTATTAAGTTTCCAAGAGTAACTAATTCTCAAAAATGCTTACGTGTTTCAGGTAAACACAACGATCTTGAAGAGGTTGGACATGATACTTACCATCATACTATGTTCGAAATGCTTGGTAATTGGTCCTTTGGTAATTATTTTAAAAAGGAAGCTATTGATTGGGCATGGGAACTTTTGGTAACAGAGTTTAAGTTATCGCCTGACAGACTTTATGCTACTATTTTTGAAGGAGATAAAGACGATGGCGTTAGCCTAGATGAAGAAGCTAAAGGTTATTGGCAAAAGTATTTACCTGATAATCGCATCCTTAACGGAAATAAAAAGGATAACTTTTGGGAAATGGGTGCAGCAGGGCCTTGTGGTCCTTGTTCCGAAATTCATGTTGATTTACGTAGCGATCAAGAGCGTAAAAAGATTGATGGTAAAGAGCTTGTAAACATGGATCACCCGCAAGTTATTGAGATATGGAATCTTGTTTTTGTTCAATATAATAGAAAAGCAGATGGTGTTTTAGAGGCTTTACCTCATAAACATGTTGATACAGGAATGGGTTTTGAACGTCTTTGTATGGCAATGCAAGGCAAAACATCAAATTACGACACCGATGTTTTTCAACCTATTATTAAAGTAATTGCATCTATTTCTGACACTGAATATGGAACAAACCATGAGGCTGATGTTGCTATGCGTGTAATTGCTGATCATGTGCGTACTGTAGCTTTTTCTATAACTGATGGGCAGTTGCCATCAAATAATAAAGCAGGGTATGTTATTCGCAGAATATTACGTAGAGCTGTTCGCTATGGTTATACTTTCTTAAATCAGAAAGAGCCATTCATGTATAAATTAGTTCCAAGCTTAATTGATATTATGGGCGATGCTTATCCCGAACTTGAGAAACAAAAAGAGATTATTGGAAAAGTAATTGCTGAAGAAGAGAATTCCTTTTTAAGAACTTTAGCTACAGGAATTAAACTTTTGGATCAAATAATTGAGCAAACAAAATCGAACAATTATAAAGTAGTTAGTGGAAAAATTGCTTTTGAATTATACGATACATACGGTTTTCCATTAGATTTAACACAACTTATTTTAAAGGAACGTGATTTAATTGTAAATAAACGTGAATTTGATGAGGAAATGGAAGCTCAGAAAAATAGATCACGCTCCGCAGCAGTTATGGAAACCGATGATTGGGTTGAGGTAATGAAAGATGAGCTTCAGGAATTTATTGGATTCGATTATATTGAAGCTGATGTTCATATTACCAAATATAGAAAAGTAAAAACAAAAGGTAAAAACTTTTTCCAATTAGTATTTACAATAACACCATTTTATGCTGAAGGTGGCGGACAAGTTGGTGATAAAGGTTTTATTGAGGCTGATGGGAAGAAAACATCTATTATAGATGTAAAGAAAGAACATAACCAAATAGTTCATATCACTAAAGAACTACCTGAGAATTTAGGAGGTTCTTTTAAAGCGGTAGTTAGTGAAACTAAACGTAGAGCAACGCAATGTAATCACTCAGCTACGCACCTAATTCATTTGGCTCTACGCCAAGTGCTTGGAACGCATGTTGAACAGAAAGGTTCTTTGGTAAACGATGAATATTTAAGGTTTGACTTTTCACACTTTCAAAAGGTTAGTAACGAAGATATTGCAAAAGTAGAGAGTATTGTAAATGCTCAAATTAGAGAGAATATAGCTCTTGATGAACGTCGCGAAATTCCTATTGCAAAAGCACAGGAAATGGGTGCAATGGCTTTGTTTGGTGAAAAATACGGCGATGTTGTAAGGGTAATAAAATTTAACGATTCTGTTGAGCTTTGTGGAGGTACACATGTGAAAGCCACAGGTGAAATTGGTTTTTGTAAAATAACCTCGGAGAGTTCAATAGCTGCAGGTATTCGTCGAATTGAAGCTCTTACAGCTTATGAAGCCGAAAAATTCATTAATTCACAATTTACTGTCTTAAATTCTATTACCGAATTAATGCAAAGCAATAAGAGTATTTTTGATGATGTAAAAAAAATGCTTGATGAAAAAGATTCATTAGTTAAACAGGTAGATAAATTTGCAAAAGAGGCACAAGGCATAATTAAAAATTCTTTAAAAGAAAGTGTACACGAGCTTAACGGCGTAAATGTAATTATTCAAAAAATTAATATCGGAAAAGCAACAGCATTAAAGGATATTGCTTTCCAGTTAAAAGGAGAAATTGATAATTTATTTTTAGCTATTGGTAGCGAAGTAGATGGTAAAGCAAATATTGCTGTTATTATTTCTGATAGCTTAGTGAAAGAGCAAGGTTTACATGCTGGAAATATTATTCGTGATATTTCTAAAGAAATACAAGGTGGAGGAGGTGGTCAGCCATTTTTTGCCACTGCTGGTGGTAAGAATCCTGCTGGAATACAGAATGCTTTAGATAAAGCTAGAGAATATTTGAAATAGGAATGATATAATTAAAAAAAAAGGCTGTCCAATTTAATTCGGATAGCCTTTTATTTTAACTTAAAACCAGCTATACTGTTCCATTTTTTTCTTTGGGCGGGTTACGAGGCATCTTGCCTCGTTTTTATTGTTTTATTCGGCTTTAAGCCGAATAACCCATTGAGTAAATCTAAATTGTAGCGTATTCTCCCGTGGGGTGGTGGCGATGCCAGAAGGGTTTTTTTATAAAATAAGCTATAATTTTCTTAATTTTGAATTATATTAATACTTCGTTAAACCTGCCTGTGGCAGACAGGTCTTTGTTTCTCGCAAAGCCGCTAAGTCGCAAAGATTTGATATTAAACCAATTAGACATATTGTGCTAATTGTTGTAGTTAGTTATTTATCAGATAGATATAAAAACATACCTAACCATTGTTATATAAAAAGCCTTCAAATATAATAAATTGGTATTGTAATTCGAAACTAATAGGACGTTACTACTCGCTATAATGATTAATTACATCTACAATTGCCTTTGAACATACCGGGCAAAATCCGCGAGGTAAATTCGATTTCATTCTACAATCTTGAAATGGGCTATATATTCCTTCCGCAGAATATCCTCCACCTTCATACACTCCTAAATCATGACTATGTGTTGGTATTCGTTCTGTAGGAATAGGAGTGTTACTGTCTAGCATACTTGCCCATTTTTTATCAAAATTAACCATTGTTGTAATGTTTGGTTCCCAAGGTTCTACATTTAAATTATAAAATCCATCGTAGGCAACATTCGAGTTATAGTATTCATCGGCTAAGCCGGCAAAACCATGTCCAAATTCATGAATAGCAACTTTTAATGAAAGTTGATTATCAGTAGTTGTTGCGGAATAATAGTTATAAAAGCCTCCGCCACCATATTTAGCCGAATTAATTAAAACAAATATATGATCGTAAGGAACAAGCTCTGCCGCATCGTGTAAAGCTTTAATATTCGAGCTTGTTAAATATCTGTCAATATTAAATGTGTAGAACGAGAAATCGAGAGCTGTATTTTTATATATGCCAGCTCCTGGAATGTCTGTTCCTGTTTCTTGTGATAATGATTCAATAGCATAAATATTAAATCTATCAGCATATTGATTAAAAGGTGGAATGCTTACAAAATATTCCCAAATTCGTTTAACATCTTTTTTGAATTTACCCATTTCTTTTTTATGATAACCTTCTGCTAAAAAAGCAATATCAATTTTATTCTCAGCTTCTTTATCTCCATGTACAAGCGAGTATTTGAAATTTTCAGGGGTCTCATTCAGAATAAAGTAATTACTAGGGTCAATATAAAACTCATGTATAATAATAAATTTGCCAGTATTATAATTGCGTTTTTGTAATTGGTATTTAACTATCTTTTTAGGAAAAGGCATTACATTAACATGATAAAAGCTTTTATTTATAGTTTTTGCTTCAGAAGTAGTTTGCCATTCTTGAAAAAGAGAACAGAATCCTTTAGTGTAAAGCAATTTATTTGTAGCTGAATCTAGTAGGTTAAACCTAAAGTTGCCTAAATTCATACTATCCAAACCAATTAACTGTTTTTTTCCAGCCCAATGTTTTGTTTTTTTTAGCTGCTGAAGAATAAACTCTTCTTTTTCTGCATTGCCAACAAGGTAATAATCTATTCGTAGTGAATTTGATTCAAAATGTTTATCGAAAACTATTTGTTCTGTACTTGTTTTTTTAAAAGAAAATAAAGTGAACATACTCATAAATGCTATTATGAGTAAAAAAGAAGATTTGTAATTCATTTATAATTACTTTTTAATATTATGATTATTTTTTTCAAGCCCTATCTATAACAGTACGAAATTATAAAGGTTTAGTTTTTTCTTGAATCCATTTTCCTAGCTCAGAGCTAGTAAATGGTAGTAATATATCACAGTTTTTTTTATGATATTCATTAATCCAGTTAATTTCTTCATTGGTTAATAGCTCTTTGTTAATTAGTTTACTGTCTAATGGACAGTAACTAATTGTTTCGAAAGTCAAAAATTCACCAAATTTTGTTGTTTTGTTTTCAATACATAGTAGGATACTTTCTATACGAATTCCATATTCATTTTCAAGATAAAACCCTGGTTCATTTGTTATAAGCATTCCCAGTTCAATGGCATTTTGTGCAGGCCCGTTGGCTTCCGTTGAAAAACCCTGTGGTCCTTCATGAACATTTAAAAAGAATCCTATTCCATGTCCAGTTCCATGACCATAATCCTTGCCTTTTTTCCATAAAGCCTCACGTGCCAATGTGTCAAGTTGGTATCCTTTGGTTCCTTTTGGAAATATTGCTGTAGCAAGTTTTATATGTCCTTTTAGAACTAGGGTATAATCTTCTATTTGTTCGTTGCTTGGATTTCCTAAAGCAACAGTTCTTGTAATATCAGTTGTACCATCTAAATACTGACCACCACTGTCAATTAAATAGAGGCTTGAATCATCAATTACTTTATTTGTAGTTTCGTTGGGTGCGTAATGTGGTAAAGCAGCATTTGCTCCAAAAGCCGATATTGAATTAAAACTTAAACCCATGAAATTTTCTTGTACACTCCTAAATTGTTCCAGCTTTTTAGCAGCACTAATCTCAGTTATTGTTTCTTTATCATAATTTTGTTCTAGCCAAAATAAGAAATTGCATAAAGCAAGCCCATCTCTAACCTGAGCATTTTTAAAATTCGATATTTCCGTTGTGTTTTTTATTGCTTTAAGTTTAGTAACAATATTTGTTTTATCAATAATTTCGCAGGCTATTGGTATTGCATTAACTAACGATATATTAGTAGTCTTTTTGTCAATTATAATTCTAGAATACTCTTTTAGTTTTTTTATGTTTTGGTTTATCTCATTATATGGTAGTATAATTATTTTATCCTTTTCCAATGAATTGGAAAGCGATTCAGGAATTTTTTTAATGTCGATAAAAAGCATTAGTTGGTTTTGAGCAATCATAAAATAGGAAGCTGCAACAGGATTGTACATAATGTCGTTGCCTCTCATGTTTAATAGCCAAGCAATATCATCTAGTTTTGTTACCAGTAAATTTGAGGCTCCAATGTTTTTTAGTTGGATTTTCAATTCCTCTATTTTATTTATTCTGGTTTTTCCAGCAAAACTTACATTATGATCAAAAACTTCATTAAAAGGAATTTGTGGTCTATCTTTCCATAGGGTTTCAAAAATATCTTCAGTATCCACCATTTTAATCTGTTTTAACTGAAATTTTTTCGTTAAAGTTTCAATCTCAAATGCAGAAAACAAATCTCCATTAAAACCAATGGAGTCGCTAAATTTTAAATTCTTAAACAGCCAATCTATATATTCTGGAGCTTTGGTTTTTTGTTTGTGTAGCACAAAAGGAGGAATTAACTCATTTTCTGCTTGAATAAAATATCGTGAATCTGTCCATAAGCCAGCATGATTTTGGGTAATAATTGCTATGCCCGCAGAGCCTTTAAAACCGGTTAGCCATTCTCTACATTTCCAATAATCTGTAATATATTCGCTTTGATGCGGATCCGTAGTTGGAATAATAACAGCACTAACACATTTTTTAATCATTGCAGATCTTATAGAAGCTAACCTTTTTTGATACATAATTTATTATTTAGTTTCAACTCAATTAACGAAATATTGATGTTATTATAAAGCACAATTCACTGGTTAAAAAACATATATATCTTGTATCTGCAAGAAAATTCCATTTTTTTCGCCTGCCTTGCCGTTATGCAGGTTACGCTTGCTTCAAAATTGGTTATCCACCACGGCGGAGTAAACTCCCAATTTATAAGCTTCGCAAGCCTTAAAAATTAAGCTTTCTTTTTCAGAGACTGAGTTTTCTTGCAACCACTATCTATAAAAGACTTTTTAATCTACCTTATATACAAAATAAGTATTTGTATTTCTACAGGATAACTGTGATTTATGTATAAGATAATTTAGCGAAATGTAATTCAATGAAAATTAATGTCTGTAATTAAATAAATTAAAGACACCAAATGAATGCCAATTATAAAATAAGTAATAGGGATTTGTTAAAAGTGATATAATAGCTTATTAAACTACTTCTGAAATTAGTTTGAAAGGAATATCAATACGCTCGGCATATATTTCACCGGCTTCTAACATTTCTTCATCATCCTCTTTGAATACCCAGTTAATAATAACTTGATGGCCACTTTTTTTAATAACCTCAAGTCTTTTCATTATGTCTAAAATAATTTTAGAACTCGATGTGTTAAAATACATCATCATGAATTCAACTTTAGTTTCTGGATTTGGGTCAATAGAGTAATTATCAATCCATTTCATTACGGGATTGTAAAAAGCAATTGGATTTTCAGGTAAAGATTTTCCTTTAAAGGTAAACGTATTAGATCGCTTATCTAGAATAATTTCAGGTGTTTCAGCACTGCTTTCAATTACTAATGGATTCATGTTCACAAGTGTTTTTTCAAAAATACTACTATTTCTGCATTAAATATAATTTTTCTTTGTGGCGTTCACCATGTTTCTTTATAAGTGAGCTTAATTCATTCAAATACTCCTCATATTTATAATGGTTGAATGGGGTAAAATGTTTAAGCTGATATAGTATTTATTTGCTTTATATATGTGGCTTAGGTAACTATTTATGTGCAAAGGTATAGTATATAGCTAAATAAACAATGGGAGGAAATAAGATATATAGCTATTTGCAAAAATAATTTTTATGGATAGGCAACTTTTTTTAACTCGGTGCATCATAATAATATAAAAATAGCGTTTAAATTATGTATTTGGCTTAGTATTTGCCATAAACTCATAACCTAATAAATACTTAAAACCTTAAATTAACTTTAAAACCCTTTTAACAATGAAACGACGATTAAGAAAAATTAGCGATGAAATATGGAAGGAAATTCCATATGCCGATAAACATTACGAGGTTAGTAATTACGGACGAGTAAAAAGCTTTTGTTACGATAAAGTAGATGGCAGGATTGTAAAACCTGGTGTAATAAAGGGTTTTTTTAATGTTAGTTTTATGTCATATGGAAAAAAGAAGTCTTTTCTAGTACATAAGATAGTTGCTGAAATATTTATTGCTAAAACAGAAGATTTACAGGATACTGTAATACATTTAGACTGGAATAAGACTAATAACTCTCTCTCTAATTTGCAATGGGTAACAAAACCCGAATCCTATAAAAGAATGTTTAAGCGTATTCATGATAAAAGGAGAAATAGTAAAGAAAAGGTAATTACATACTCAAAGCTAAGTGCCAATGACGTTATGCAAATAAAAGGAATGCTAAATAGGGGCATTATTCAGAATGTTATTGCAAAGCTGTTTTGTGTTAGCGAAATGCAAATAACCAGAATTAAACGTGGTGAAAATTGGTCGCATGTTAAAATGCCTGAAGATACAGCAGTATAAATAAGTAAATAAAGTAGTTATATTTGCCCGCTTTTAATAAATTTGAAAGCGGGCTTATTATTTTTATTATGAATAAAACATTTAGCATAACAACATTAGGCTGTAAACTAAACTTTTCAGAATCTTCTGAAATAGCAAGGCTGCTAATGGGTAAAGGATATAAGAAAGTTGACAGTAAAGAGAATTCAGACCTTATACTTATAAATACATGCACGGTTACCGAGTTAGCGAACAAAAAAAGTAAACAAGCTATTCGGAAAATGGTAAACCGTAATCCAAAAGCAAAACTTATTGCCGTAGGATGTTATTCGCAACTTAAACCAGAGGAAGTGTCAGGTATTGAAGGAGTTGATTTGGTTTTAGGAGCAAATAATAAGTTTGATGTTACTAAGATGCTTAATCTTTTAGAAAATGATAAGCCTATAGATCTAAATACCATTACTGAGGATAATACTTTTAATCCATCCTATTCAATAGGAGATAGGACCCGTAGTTTTTTTAAGATTCAGGATGGTTGCGATTATCACTGCTCTTATTGTACAATACCATTTGCTAGAGGAAGAAGCCGAAATAATAATATTGAAAGTACTGTTGCAAAAGCAAAAGAAGTAGTTAATAAAGGAATTAAAGAGTTAATACTTACTGGAGTTAATATTGGTGATTTCGGAAAAACTACTGGAGAATCATTTCTAGAGTTGTTACAAGAATTAGTTAAAGTTGAGGGATTAAAGAGATTGCGAATTTCTTCCGTTGAACCAAATTTATTAAGCGATGAAATAATTGAGTTTGCCTCAAAATCGAATGTAATAGTGCCTCATTTTCATATACCATTACAATGTGGTACCGATAATTTATTACGCTTAATGCGTAGGCGCTATACAACCAGTCTTTTTGCTAGTAGAGTAGCTAAAATAAAAGAACTTATGCCAATGGCTTGTATTGCTGCCGATGTTATTGTTGGTGTTCCAGGTGAATCAGAGCAGGAGTTTGCTAGTGCGTGCGAGTTTATTAAAAGTATTGATGTTTCTAATTTACACGTTTTCACATACTCTGAACGTGAAAATACTATGGCTGTTAAAATGGAAAATCAAGTACCAATTACAGTAAGAAAAGGTAGAAGCAAGTTTATGCACCAAATTGCTAATGAAAAACAAAATAAGTTTCAAGAACAAAACCTGAACAGTATTCAAAATGTTCTTTTTGTAGGAGATTTTAATGATAGCAGCATGTATGGTTTTACCGAAAATTATATTCGAGTGGCAGTGCCTTTAAAACCAGAGCTGATAAACGAAATTGCAAAAGTTAAACTTTTGCATATTACTAAAGATGGAAATGTGAAAGCAGAACTTATTTAATTAGTCTGAGCTAGAAATTCCATTTTCTGTGTTACGCTTGCCTTCAAATTGGTCGTTTACAAAAAGCAAACTCCCATTTATTAGGCTTCACAAGCCCTGCTTGCCGTTGGTATTCAGGCAGGCTTGAAAATGAAATTTTCAGCTCAGCCTCTTAAAAAAAACTGATTTTATGGACAGACACTAGTGTCTTTTTGACATTGCCAAATAAGCCATCTGAAAAACAGGTAGTTTTCAAAAAGACTCTAAATATGTATTATTACGAATTTAGTGGGTGATTTTAAAAAATGAACTTAATTTACTTTGTATTAATTGGCAGCCCTAATAAGGCAGCCTGCCTGTAGCAGCCTGGGTGGGCTATTGGCTGAAGACTGTTTAATTTATAGAATAAAATAAAATCTACCTACAAAATTGGTAGAAGATAACCTTTAATTATTATGATTGATCTATCTAAAGTTGGACCACAAGTAATTGATATTGCAAAAAAAACTGGAGAGTTTATTGTAAAGGAAAAAGATTCTTTTTCGATGAAATCTGTAGAACAAAAGGGTATGCAGAATTTTGTTTCTTATGTTGATAAAGAAGCGGAACAGCAATTGGTTAGTGCTTTAAAAGAATTAATTCCTGAGTCTGGTTTTATAGTAGAGGAGCAAACAGCAAGCCATAATCAAGAAAAGTATATATGGATTGTAGATCCCTTAGATGGTACAACTAATTTTATTCATGGTGTGTTCCCTTTTTCTATAAGTATTGCTTTAAAAAGAGACAATGATATAATATTAGGTATAGTTTACGAATTAGGATTGAAAGAAGTATTCTATAGCTGGGAAGGTATAGATGCTTTTTGCAATGATAAACAAATTACAGTAAGGAAAGTGGCAGGTATTGCTAATAGTCTTATTAGTACAGGTTTTCATACAAATGATTTTAGTCGATTAAGCGGACATATCAAAGTTGTTGAACAAGTAGTTAAGAATTCTCATGGTCTTCGTCGCCACGGATCAGCCGCAACTGATTTAGCCTATTTGGCCGCAGGTAGATTTGATGGCTTTTTTGAATATGGGCTTAATGTATGGGATGTAGCAGCTGGAGCCTATCTGGTTCAAAAAGCAGGCGGAGAAATTTCTGACTATTCTGGAGCTAATAATTTTTATTATGGACGTGAATTATGTGCAGGTACTCCTGGTGTTTATAATGAACTGATTGAAATAATTAAAAATACCATGTTTTAAGTATTTCATTATAAAACATTGCTAGTTAAATTTACTATTTTTACCCATTCACAATACAAAAATATTAAAATGAAGAAAATACTTGTTTTTTTTATTGGACTAGTTGCTGTATTTTTTTGCAATACAATACAAGCACAAGGAGTAGATGCCTATTTCTACGCAGCACCATTTTATGCCCCTG
>JAUXEM010000147.1 GCA_030620515.1 Salinivirgaceae bacterium | reverse complement strand
TGTATATTTGAAGTTTTTAGAGTAAAAAATAACAAGAAAAATATATTTTAGGCATATATTGTAAGATGCTGATTACGAGCACTTAATAGTAGCGTTAAATATTACGAGGAATTACTGATGATTACCGAAAGGTATATACAAACCAAAGCACTAGCAATACCTCATGGTTGATGGGTCACGAGGCATCTTGCCTCTTTTTAATTTAATTCGGCTAGAAGCCGAATGACCCATTAAAAGGGTCACTGCAAGTAATTACTTTGTTTATCTGAATTACGTGACAGTCCGTTGAAGTATTGGAGTGTTTTAAACCCTAATAGAGTCTTTTGAAAAACTATTTTAAAGTGGTAGGGATTGCTTCGCAGCACTCGCAATGACTCTCTGTTTGGAAAGGGCTATAAACCAGTTGAGATTACTTTACTGAACTCGAAATGACACTGTAACTATACAATATTTTCAATAATGATCTCTCGGTCTTGAAATTTTACCACATCTCCTTTTTCTTTGTTCTGAAATAGTCTCCCTATGGGTGAAGCCAAGGAAATTGCGTAGCAATCTTGATAATCTCCATTTAGTTTACCAATACCTATTGATATGAAGTAATTTCCATGATTAGTTATTACCAGGCTACCAAATTCAACTTTACGATAATCTTTTAATAAATCTATTTCAGAGAGTTCTTTTTTAAGCTTTAATGCTTTACTCAACTGAACTTCATTCTTCTCTATTTCAATATGCATCATTGCACGACCTGTTTCATACTTATCACCAGCACTACTTTTAGAATCACTATCACGCGATTCTTTTGCCGATAGAATTGTCGTATTAAGGATTGTTATTTTACTTTTAATAGCATTAACTAATTCACTGTGCAATAGGTATTTTAAATCTCTTTTTTTGTTCATTATTTAGAATAGAAGGGTATTCAAACTAATTTAATAGATAGTTATATTTTAGATCTGTCTTGGCGGGCCATACATTCTTTAGGACTGCCTATGGCATGCGGAAAAAATGTATTTACCTGATACTTATGTAATTAGCTCAGTATTCAATATTTTTATACTAGCCTACTTATAAGCATATTACAAAAATACAAGGAATCATTGTAATTGAATTAATATTAGCATTATTAATAAAGTTCTTCCTCGAAAAATCGTTTTAAAGCTCCTACATAGTATTCACGCCATCCTTCATTAATATTTTCATAGGCATCGTCAGGAATATTAGTATGGTTCACTTCTATATTTGTTCCTTTTTTATGTACATGAAGTTTAATAGTAACAATAGAGGGTTCATCAATATTTTCGAAATACCATTCTTGAATTAGTTTTATATTTTCAACTACTTTGATGTTCTTTCCACAAATATCTCCATCCCACAGTTCAAATTCAGTACCTTCCTTATCATCCATTTTTGCTGGGGCATCGGTCCATAATTCAATAGTAAAAGGATTGGTTAAAGCTCTAAACAGCTCTTCCGGTTCTGCTTCTATGTACTGGTAGAGTTTAAAATTTTTCATAGGTTTTTAAATTCGTCATTAAATTAAAATAAGTTTCACTAATATTTTTAAGCTCCAAACCACCTATCTCATCTTTAAAAAAGAATGTAGCTCCCCAATCGTGTTTTACTTTCAAATATATTGTGATCTTATTATCTATATTCATTACTACCCTTGTAATATGTTTCCCTGGTTTATCTATTTCTTCTATGTTTTTTTTATTTGGGTAAGTTTTTGCTAATCGTTTATTTTCTTCCTCAATCCAATCTTCCGATTTATTAGTTGGCTTAGCTGTTTGCTTCTTAATAATTGTTTTAGTTACTTCTTTTTTTGCAGGTATCTCAGTTATTGTTTCCTTAGGTTCAATGGCTTTTTCAATTACAGGCATTTCGCGCTGTGATACTGTGAAAGTAGCTTCATTTTCAGATATACCTCCATCTAAGTTTTTAATTTCCTTTGCTTCTACCTCTATTACTCCTGTTTCCCTGGTTGGAACAATATCCGAAACTAACTCATCATCATCAATATCTACAATTACATCCGTTATTTGAAGAACCTCAGCTTCTATTTTCAGTTGTGTTAGCTCCTTTTTCACTTCTTGCACTTCCTCGTTCATTTTTACAGTGGCAGCTACTTCGGCTTTTTGTTCAAGTTCAATTTTTTCTAATTCTGCCTCTTTTTTCTTCTTTTTTCCTTTAGGAGATGGTACAACAGGGGTATCGGCAATTAATGAATCAAGTACATCTTTTATATAAATGGTTCTTATGTCTTCAATTTTATACTTGGGTAATAGCTCATTGGGTTTAAGCGATAATGCTTCACGATAAAACATTACAGCTTGTGAATATTGATTTGCTTCTAAAGCTAATTTTGCATTAACCATTGATTGCTTGTACTGCTCATCAACATTAAACTCTTGTGCCTGAGTAATTATAGTAATAAATAATGCTATAATTAAATATATATATTGCTTTATGTTCATGCTTTAATATTGGATTCTGCTTTATAACGCAGCAAAAGTAGTAAATATTGAGGATAAGGTGCTATAATTTATTTCGTACGCAAAGTAATTGGTAAATAATATGAATTATTTAATAAACAACATGTCGTCCGATAACTTGCTAATTTAAGGTTTCAACAAGTAGTTAGCTTTCTAAATTTATGCTTTAATTATTAAATGTAGCGAACCGTACACCAAAAACAAAGCCTACTCAATTTCTTGAATAGGCTTATAAATGAACTACCCCGCCGCAAGCGGAAGGAGTATCAAAAAAGAATAATTATTTTATTTCGCCACAAGTGGCGGGGAACCTGCCCGACGTTGCACTGGCAGGCGGGTATAACCCTTAAAATCCCTTGACTACACTTCGACAAGCTCAGTGGAGTCCCGCTCGGAATCCCTGCCTGTACTGCCAGTTTCGGCAGGCAGGAGTTCGACTAAATAATTTTTGTTTCTCAAAATTAAAGTCTCACTGATTTAACGAAATTACTACTATCAGATTCCCAATGCTTTTTTAATAAGTACGGGCATTTCTGCAGGTTCTTTTGCTACTTTAACACCAGCAGCTTCAAAAGCTTTAATTTTCTCAGCAGCAGTTCCGCTACCACTGGTAATTAATGCTCCAGCATGCCCCATTCGCTTACCCGGAGGTGCTGATTGTCCTGCTATAAATGCAACCACTGGCTTAGTAATATTTTCTTTAATAAAGGCAGCGGCTTGTTCTTCAGCGTCACCACCAATTTCGCCACATAATACAATTGCATCTGTATCATTATCGGCTTCAAACATTGTTAATAGTTCTTTATAGTGTAAGCCAATAACTGGATCGCCACCAATACCAACGCAAGTACTTTGACCTATACCGTGTGATTTAAGTTGATTAACCATTTCATAGGTAAGTGTCCCACTGCGTGAAATTAACCCTACATTACCTTTATCAAAAATAGTTACCGGAAGAATACCTACCATACTTTCACCTGGAGAGATAAGTCCTGGGCAATTTGGTCCAATCATTTTAGTGCCATTTCTCTCTAGAATTGGAGTAACGCGAATTACATCTATAGTTGGAATACCTTCGGTAATAGCAATAACTAATTTTATGCCGGCCTCAGATGCTTCAGCAATAGCATCGGCAGCAAATGGAGCAGGAACAAAAATAACTGATGTATTGGCGCCAGTTGCTTTCACTGCATTCTCTACCGTATTAAATACAGGTACTCCATTAACTTTAGTACCCTCTTTACCAGGTGAAACACCTGCAACCATGTTAGTGCCATATGCACCCATTTTACTTGCATGAAAACCACCGTCACGACCAGTAATACCCTGTACTACCAGTTTTGTATTTTTATTTATTAATATACTCATTTTAAATTTCTTTGAAAGTTAAACAATTGGATAGTCCCACTACTATGGATTATCTTTTTAAACATTTTTAGCAGCTTCAATTACCTTGCGTGCAGCATCGGCCATTGAATCAGCTGAAATAAGTTCCTTACTGTCCTTTAATAATTCACGACCTTCCTTTTCATTTGTACCAGATAAGCGTATAACTACAGGAATTGTAACTTTCATTTGTTTAAAAGCTTCTAAAAGCCCCTTAGCAACATCGTCGCAACGTGTAATACCGCCAAAAATATTAATTAATACCGCTTTAACATTTTTATCGTTTAGTAAATACTCCATGGCATGAATTACTTTTTGTGGATTTGAACTACCACCAATATCCAAGAAATTCGCAGGGGTTCCACCATATAGGTTTATCATGTCCATGGTAGCCATAGCTAATCCGGCACCATTTACCATACAACCAATTTCACCATCGAGTTTCACATAACTCAAGCCTCTTTCTGTTGCTTCTACCTCTAATTTTTCATCATCGGTATAATCTGCCATTGCTTCATATTCAGGATGACGAAAAAGTGCGTTATCATCAAAATTTATTTTTGAATCTAATGCAATTACCTTATTATCATCGGTAATAACCAAAGGGTTAATTTCTGCTAATGAACAATCTTTTTCAACATATAGTTTATAAAGTTTTACTAAAATATCGGCAGCCTGACGAACTTGTGACCCATCGTTTAATACTTTAAAAAATACATTTCTTGCTAAATGAGCAGGTAATCCCACCAATGGATCAATAGGAATCTTAATTATTTTTTCAGGATTAGTTTTAGCAACTTCTTCAATTTCGACACCACCCTCGGCACTCACCATTAACATTACCGATTTTGTATTACGATCGTTAACAAAACCTACATAAATTTCTTTGGCAATATCTACGGCTTCACAAACTAATAATTTCTCAACAGTAAGACCTTTTATGTCCATTCCGAGAATTTTATCTGCTGCCGCCATGGCATCTTCTCTTGTTTTTGTAAATTTAATTCCGCCTGCTTTTCCTCTTCCACCCACTAGTACTTGTGCTTTTACAACAACTGGACTAGTTAATTCGTCGAAAGCTACTCCTACTTGCTCAACGGTAGTACATACATGTTGTTTTTGAATAGGAATTTTGTAATCTGCAAAAAGCTCTTTGCCTTGAAATTCATGTATTTTCATATGTAAGTTATATTTGCGACGGTTTTTTATGCCGACTGTTTAACATTAAATTTTCAACTCGTAAACATATAAAAATAAATAAAGTTTATGACAGACTTGATGCTGAACAGCATATTTGGAATATAAAATTAACATATCGACATATATTACATTGTACATATTGTATACATATGCTAGGAATGGCTTTCGAAACCCATACCTATAAAGGTATTCTATAAGTTAGTACATATGGATAAAAGCCGAATGAAACATGAAAGAGTCATTGCAAATAATTCCAATATTTATTGAGATAGCGTGGCAGTCTGTATTTTATTGGGAGTGCGACTTTGAATCGTGCCCCCAATGCCAGAACAAAGCCTACCAAACGCAATGGGATTGCTTCTATAGCCTGAGGCTAGATCGCAATAACCTGTGGTAGAAGGGTTACGAGGCATCTTGCCTCGTTTTATTATTTTATTCAAAAAAAAGTCTTTCAAGTTTTATCTCTTTTTAAAACGACAAAAAATCTATGATATTTTCGTGTTTTGTCTTGTCTTGCCTCAATTTAAAAACGTACGCAGAACTTTCCAACATTGAGATTCGTGAGTTTCATGGTTTTTTTTTGTTTAAAGTTATTAAACCATAGGATAGGACTTGTGAAAACCAAGTAATACATTACCCCTATAAACCCTTTAGGAGACATACCATAATAATATCTTCAGGTGATTTTGTAGTTTATTTCAAATAATAACAAAATGTTACAATGAGCATTAGAGATTTATCAAGCAAACCTGTAAAACTGTCTCTGACCACATTCAAAGAATGTGGTTTTTATTGTCGTAATAAAAAAACAAGTAAAAAAAAAGTCCAACTTACCGCAGTAAATAGGACTTTTAAATATATAAATTGTCGGGTTTTTACATTTTAAACCATTCTTTCACTTCGTCAAGCAATCCTTCAGGTTTATCTTTATGAAAAAATTCATTTTTCTTATTATTGTAAATATAATCTTTCTCCCATTCGGTTTTATTTTCAATTATTTGCTTTAAGGCATCAGCAAATTCATACACTTCTTTATTTGTCATTGTTGGGTGTAATGACCAACGAACCCAACCTGGCTTTTCTGTTAAATCGCCAGTATTAATCATATCGGTAATTTTTTTAGATTTTTCGTAGCTTACCTCCAATAAATAATGACCATATGTACCTGCACAAGCACAACCTCCGCGCACTTGTATTCCAAATTTATCGCTTAAAAACTTTACAATAAGATTAAAGTGAATATCTTCAATATAAAATGACATTACACCTAAACGGTCTTCAATATTATCGGCTAATATATGCACCTTAGAAAGTGCTCTTAAAGCAGGAAAAGCAATATCTAATAATTCCTTTTCACGTTTAGCAATGTTATCAATACCCATTTTGTTTTTCAATTCAAAACATAATGCTGCACGAATCATTTGCAAAAATCCGGGTGTTCCACCATCTTCACGAGCCTCTATGCTTTCCACATATTTGTATTGATTCCAAGGGTTTGTCCAGTCAACCGTTCCCCCACCTGGATTATCTGGAATTTTATTATTATAAAATTTCGAATCAAAAATTAGAATACCAGAAGCGCCTGGTCCTCCTAAAAACTTATGAGGACTGAAATAAATTCCATCTAATTTTGCTTTTTCATCACCAGGATGCATATTAATTTCTTCGTATGGAGCAGATGCAGCATAATCAATCAATACCATACCATCATACTTATGCATTAGTTCCGCTAGTTCATAAAAAGGAGTATGTACACCAGTAACATTTGAACAAGCTGTAAAGGCACCTATTTTGAATTTTCTATCTTTATATTGCTCAAGTAATTTCTTTAATTCATTAGTGTCTACAGATAAATCTTTTCCAGGAGGAACAATTATTACATCGGCATTTGATTCTAACCATGATGTATGATTTGAATGATGCTCCATGTGTGAAATAAAAACAACAGGTTTTTCAGCATCCTTTAAGCATTGTCTTCCGCTTATATAACCACATGAACGTAAGCCGAGTATTCTAATTAGTTTATTTACAACGGCTGTCATACCAAACCCTGCTGAAATAATAACATCATCGGGACCAGCTTTTACGTGTTTTTTAATAAGCGATTGTGCGTAATGATAAGCTTGAGTCATTCTAGTACCTGTCTCGCTAGTCTCGGTATGCGTATTTGCTACGTAAGGCCCTATTATATTTGTTATTTGATTTTCTATACCCGAATGTAATCTACCACTGGCAATCCAATCTGCATAAACAATCTTTTTTTTACCATAAGGAGAATTATAAGTGGCATCGTTTCCTATAACGTCTTTTCTAAATTCCTGAAAATAAGCTTCTAAATTGCTCATAAATATCAATTTATATATTTTATTAATGGAGTCAAAAGTAACAAATATAGATGTATATATATATATGTTTTTAATGTTTTAGAATAGTGTATCTGTTTTTCCCACAAATCAGCAAGTCCTATTGGTATTTGTTAAAAATAAGATAGTTATAGTAATATTCATGTACTATTTTAAGTTAAGCCGAGTAGGGCTAAAACTTTTAAAATAAATAGATTGAAAAAATACTTTCGTATTTAAGGTTTTCTATTTTACTTGTGAAAGTATGTAAGTGAAACTATAAAGTACAATTAAATTGATTTCAAATGTATTATTCTTTACTTTTATAGAGTAAATTTTTGTTTCAATACTGATGATAAAAATAATTACATATATACTAATAGCTCTATCACTAGGATGTTGTACTCGCAATCCTCTTAAAATTATTCCTTACAATGAAATAAATACAACCACTGTAATTGTTGCTGAAGAAATGTATTTTGAACTTTTTAAGGCGTGTGAACAGGGAAGTATAGATACTTTTATTCAGAATACTTATTTGGCTCCAAAAACACTTAATATTTTAAAAAAGAATGATATATGTTCAGTTATTGAGGAATATATAGGTGAAATTACATGTATTGAATTAATTGAAGCTATTCACTTTAAAAGTGTTATTCGTATTTTACGCTATCAACTAAGCAGTACTATATTTGATGAACCCATTGAATTTAGGATATTTTTATCCACAGATAATCAATTATCGGAGTTTAATTTTTATGAATGGAAAGATAATTATGATTATTACACTCCTGCTAAAGAATGGTTAAAGTAAATTACCTTGGGGCAACCCGCAAGGCATTAAAATTCAACCTGCCTGGACTGGTCAGCTTGCCTGGCGGCAGACCAATGTCATTAAGTTAAGGGTTATATCATTCTATTTCAATCGAATATATTGTTTTCGGTGCATGAAAATGAATGATTCCAATTGCAATTTTGTGCTTGCACCGATTATTCACGTCACTATAACACAGGGTGGCAAAATTGCAATGCAATTTCTTACCCTGTGCTTATAGCTTTAACCCATGCCTGACCGTCAGGCAGGCTTTCAGGGTTTTACGTGAATATAATCCAATCAGACTGAAGGTCTGAAAGCTAATAGCCCAGTGCATTGCACTGGGTTAAAAAACACAAAGACAAAAGTGGCGCAAGTAAAAAATAATTTGAGATCTGATAGGTCTTTTGCGCCACAAATGCCTAATTATTTGAACATTGCCTACTAACTTAATGACATTGGGCGTCAGACAAGGCGAAAAAAACAAATTTCAAAGAAGAATACAAAAGAGCCTATATACCGAATATATTTAACCGACTAAGCTATTACTACTTGAATTCTGATGTTATAATACTGAATAGTTTAACTTTTTAGATTAGCGTTTGTGCTTCCAGCGTTTATGCGACCATAACCAATTTTCGGGAGTTCTATAAATAGCTTCAGCCAAAGCAGACATGTATTTTTGGGTTATTTCGCCAATATCAGTTTCCAATGGTTTATCTACTAGTTTTTTAATCTCCATTTTGTAAAAACCTCTTTTAATGCGAGTTAAATCAAAAAACACAACTGGTAAGTTATTAAATTTAGCATAGTTTTCAGGACCATGTAAACAGGCAGTATCCCTACCTAAAAAATTCACCCAATGTGCTTTCTTAACGTCGCCAGGATTTTGGTCGGCAGCCATAATATACAATACTGGTTTTTCCTTTTTTTTCTCGAAATAAGCACGTGTATCCGTAATAGGAACTAGTTTCATGCCACATTTTTCACGTAAGCCCTTGGAGTAATTCTCAACAAATTGATTAGTCATTGGCTTATATAATGCTGCAGCTTGGTGTTTAATTTGAGCATCTACCGATTGTATGCCCCACTCCCAATTTCCAAAATGCGTGGCTAAAGCAATTACATCTTGGTTATTTTCAAAATATTCGTTTAGTATTTCGGGATTAGTAAGTACATAACGCTTTTTAAACTGCTTGTGACTCATGGTAAAGCCTTTTAAACCTTCGGCTAATATTGGTGCTAAATTATGCTTGTAAAATGCTTTGGTAATTTTATTTATCTCTTCGTCACTCTTATTAGGAAAAGATAATGATAAATTATCGACAACCACTTTTTTGCGGTAACCAACAATGTAATATAGAATTACATATACTTTCCAACTCATAATATAAAGCAAGCCAAAAGGCACTATTCTAAAAAAATTAATTCCTATATAGAAAAAGAAAAAGACAACT
>JAUXEM010000269.1 GCA_030620515.1 Salinivirgaceae bacterium | reverse complement strand
TTAATTTGGTAGTTGTCCGTTTTTTATTTTTTATTTATTTTGCACAGCGAACAAATTAATATAAATTAAAATACAACTATTACCATGCAATAGGGCTAACTTTTAAATATTTAAAAGCTATGTTCTGTTAAATAAATATAATGCTATTTTATAAAATTGCGTAATGCATTTAAAGTAAATGATTTTGTGCAGGGGGTAATGCTAGTTTATGGAGCTAGCTGGGTGCATTATTACACCAATTTCCTAAACAACAAACAATAAAGAAATTTGAAAAAGCCCCATCCCGTGCTTATACATTCCGCTAAAAATGTTACAGGATGAGGCCAGAATTAAAACTTTACAAAAATGTGAAAATTATTTACAATTTTAATAGCAAGTAGCATATTATTTGCTTGTAATAAAGAAGATAACAAAGTAACCCCAGTAAGTGATGCTGGCAATGAGAATATAGTTGTGTTTGATAGCTTTGATGAATATCAACAGGCAGTTTCGCAATCACTTGAAAGAACAGAAGAAGAAAGAAAAGCTTGGGAAGTATCACAAGGGATTGTCTCTTTCGGAACGGCTTGTGATGAATTATATAGTGATATAGAAAGTGTTGGAATAACCACTTTCAGTGATTTAAAAGAATATGTGGACAACAATAGTAAATATTTACAATTGATTGAAGAAGACGGGGAATTTATTTTGGAAACTCAAATGTATAATTCTTCTGACAGGTATATTTCAAATTTGAATGGGATGTATCAAATTAATGATACTGTTTATAAAGACTTAGAAAATAAAACAGTTGCGGTACTAGTAGATAATATTGAGATATTACATCAAATAAATGAGAGTACTGAATTATCAAGATTTTCAGATTTTCTGGTTCAAGGTTACAATTCTATAGAGGATAGCTACAAGGATGGAGATGCTGATATAGAATGTGGTAAGAAACATAAATGGTGGACTACAAATGGGAAAAATAGGACACGTGTTGAGTTGAAAGTTTATATGAGAGGCTATAATGTTAAGTTTTTTGCACAAGTTAGACCATTAAAAAGAAGTTGGGGGGCATGGATTCATTGTAAACGTACCATAGATGTAAACGCTGTTATAGGTATTGAATATGCAATTAAAACACCAGGTTATCCAGATAAGTGGTTTTCAAAAGAATTTACAATGAAGGGAAAGAAGCATACTTCTAAGTTTGAAAAGACATGGTCAGATTGGACAGGAGATAATAATAAGCTACAGCATTTTTCTAATTATTCTATATATGCTGATACTCCTTCAACAAATGCAATTATAAAAAACTGTAATTAATTTTCATGAGATAATAGGAGTTGGGAAGATAAGTATCGTATTTTCCTAATTCCTTTTGTTAAAAAAGATATAAAAAAATGAAATTAAAACTAATACTAGCTTTTTGCCTGCTGTTGCATTTACAAAAAGTGGAGGCTCAAAAAGCAAATAGATCGAGTCAATGGGATATTAAGCTTGGGCATAGCTTCTACTTCATTGATTATTATGAATTAGGCATGCATAATATAAGTGCAGATGTGCTTTATAATTTAACTAAAACTTTGCAAGTTGGGGTTAATGCAGGCTATGGTTTTTATGAGCGAATGTATAAAGAAATAGATGGAGCTTATGGGTATGGAGAAAAATCAAGTGCATTATTGTATGGGGCATTAGTTAATTTTAATGCATTAAATTTAATAGATTCTAAAAAACCATTAAGGTTTAGTCTTTATGGGTCATTACGACTCGATGGCAATTATAAGTTTGCAAAAGAAACAGAAATTATTAAAGCTGGAAATGAAATTAATTTCGGACTTTATGCAGGAGCTGCTTACTATTTTGGTAAACATTGGGGAGTGTTTTTCGAATACGGTTATAGTAATACCTATAATATGCGTTATGGTTTGGCTTTAAAGTTTTAGCATGTTTAACATTGGTTAAAAATATGTTATCATCTTAATTTAAGATGACAAATGTTTTCAACTTTACAAATTGCCTAAAATCGCTTGAAAGACTTTTTAGCGTGTGTAAAAGTTTGTAAAAGCGAAATTCATGGTCAGGCATTGTCTATATTAGGAATTAAAACATTGAACTATAAAACATGACAAAAATCACTTATGTCTCAAATCTCAATGATAGTATATTACCGTAGGATAATATTTGTGCACGTTTAAAATATATTTCTTGTTAATTTGGTAGTTGTCCGTTTTTTATTTTTTATTTATTTTGCACAGCGAACAAATTAATATAAATTAAAATACAACTATTACCATGCAATAGGGCTAACTTTTAAAAATTTATTTTATGTCATTAATAAAACAAATCCTAATTGGATTTTTAATTCTTGTTATTCAATCAGGTTTTGCCCAAAAATCCGATGTTATTAATCGTTGGGATATTAAAACATCTTACTATAGAACACCATTATTAAATTCTTCTATAAAAATGAATTGTATTGGTATGGATGCAAACTATAGATTAGTAAAAGTATTGGATGTTGGGATATACGCTGGTTATGGTAGAATGAAAATGGGAATGTCTTTTTCTGAGGATCATTATTATCATCAAATATCTTTCGGAGGAAACACCAATTTACATCTTTTACCTTTATTTTTAAGTAGCGAAAAATTACGTCTCGATTTTTATCTTTCGGCTAAGCTAGGTGTGAATTATAACAGCTATAATTCTAAATACTATGACGAAAGCGATTATAATTTTTCTTGGGGCACCTACTTTGGTACAGCGTATTATTTTGGTAAGCATTTTGGTTTGTTTGCTGAAGCAGGCTATGCAAAATTCGCCGATAATGCATTTCATATGAAGTATGGCTTAACCTTTAAATTTTAAGATGTTTATAAAAAAACTTTCTAAAAGTAGAACACACGCGTTGGTAAAAAAATATATGGTATTATTTATTGCTACTTTGCTTTTTAGCGGTTGCCGAGAAATGATTCAAAACGATTTTCCCGATTTTGAACAAATACCAACATTAAATTCGATTATTACGCCTGATAGCTTAATTGAGCTCCATTTGTCAGTTAGCAATAAGTTAAGTAAAGACTCACTAGCAGTTTTTGAAAATGCAAGTATTTCTTTGTTTGTTAACGCCACATTTTATCAAAAGCTTACTTATACAAGTCGTGGCATTTATTTGTCAGATACTATTGTTAAAGCTATGAATAATTATAGGTGTGAGTTAGTATGGCAAAATAGTATAATAGTTGCAAGTTGTTTTGCACCCCAATATACTGCATTACAGAATGTTGAATTAAATCCTTATGCATGGATAAATATGGATGGAATGACAAGTCCTGCTGTTGAATTCACAATAAGTAACAATCCATTAGAAAAAGCCTATTACGAAGCACGTATTAAAGTGCTTGAGAAAGCTACCTATGATATAAATCAGTCATTTTACTATAACGATGCTTTCATCTTAAATCAATTTTCAAATGAGACCATTGCGGATTCTAAAATAACTAAAAAGTTTGAGTTCGAATTGCGGAATCTTAGTTTGGATGCAGAATACGCATATATTTTAGAGCTCCGAACAATATCAGTCGATTATTACCGGTACATGCAAAGTCTTAGGTTATATGAACAGGGACGGTTCCCAACTTTCGATATTGGCTCAATAGCACCTTATAACCTATATTCGAACGTAGAAAACGGTTATGGTATTTTTGCAGCTTATGCTTCTACTTTTTCCGATACTCTTTTTAGTAATTAAATTATGCGCATAAACTATCAAAAACTTAGTAGCATAGTCTTTATTTTATTTTTGCTTACTAAGCTACTTAACGCTCAAGTAACTATTTCTGGTTTTGTAACAGATGCTGAAAATGGCGAGGTTCTTATTGGGGCTTATGTTCAAGACACTATCTCAGGTAGAGTAGTAAGTACTAATGTAAATGGGTATTTTTCATTGTCAGCTAATAACAAATGCCATTTAGTATTTTCCTACATTGGTTATCAAAAATATAGTGTGCCACTTATGGTAACAAAAGATACTTTATTAGCTATTAAGTTAATTTCAGGAGCCGAATTGAGTGAGGTTGTTGTGAATGCAGTAAAAAGAACCCACTT
>JAUXEM010000296.1 GCA_030620515.1 Salinivirgaceae bacterium | reverse complement strand
TGTGGAAAATCTACTTTAGCAAATGTTATATTACAATTAGATAAAGCATCTGCAGGTAAAATATTATATAAAGGAGTGGATATTACAAAACTATCTAGAAAAGATATTAGAGCTTTACGTAAAGATATTCAAATAATTTTTCAAGACCCTTTTGCTTCTTTAAACCCTAGAATACCTGTTGGAAAAGCCATTATGGAACCGATGAAAGTGCATGGCATAGGGAATTCAGATAAAGATCGGAAAAATCGCACATTGGCATTATTAGAAAAAGTTGGGTTGGATGCAAGTTGTTTTTTAAGGTATCCACATGAATTTTCCGGAGGGCAACGCCAACGTATTGGTATTGCAAGAACTATTGCACTTAACCCGAAATTAATTATTTGCGATGAATCTGTTTCTGCTTTAGATATTTCTGTTCAAGCACAAGTTCTGAATTTGTTAAATGACTTAAAAGAAAATTTTGGGTTTACTTATATCTTTATTTCTCACGACCTAGCTGTAGTAAAATACATGTCTGATAACCTGATTGTAATGAATCAAGGAAAAATTGAAGAGATGAATGATGCCGATAATATTTACAATAACCCACAAAAAGAATACACAAAAAAACTTATTCATGCCATCCCAAAAGGGTTATAACATGAATAACTTTTTAGTAAGATACATTAAACTTTTAATGAATCTTTTGGTTTTTTGAATGCTCAAACCCATATTATCATAAGTAGGTTGTTCAGGTAGATTTGAGCCATAATTCATAAGTAGGTTTTTCTTGGTAGATTTGGATTTCTTTCTTTCACAAAATTATAATAGACTTGGGGGAAATTATAATTTTAGTTTCTAAAAGAAATAGGTTAACTACATTCATTAGGTTTGGGACTGCTAATATAAAATTGATTTTAAATATATCTGCTTAAATACATTATTATTCGATGAAATGCGTGTTTTTTTAACATTTGACATTCATTTTGTAGATTTTTCTTACAAATATTGATTTTAAATCTAAAAAAAGCTACTTAAAAAAGTAGCTGTATTTTAGTAATATGGTAAAATATTAAAGGCTTATAATTCCATTTCTGGAATTTCGCCTTCAATAATTAATGTGCCTTCTGTAGCTTTTTGAATAGCTTCTACCGTAACACCTGGTGCACGTTCTAAAAGTTTAAATCCATTATTAGTAATTTCAAGTACTGCCAGATTTGTAACTATTTTTTTAACACAAGCAACACCTGTTAAGGGTAACGAGCAGTTTTTAAGCAGTTTTGATTCTCCAGCTTTATTGGTATGCATCATGGCTACAATAATATTTTCGGCACTAGCAACCAAATCCATTGCGCCTCCCATACCTTTAACCATGCGTCCTGGTATTTTCCAATTAGCTATATCGCCATTTTCAGAAACTTCCATAGCGCCTAGTATTGTTAAATCAACATGTTTCCCACGAATCATTGAAAAACTCATAGCTGAATCAAAAAAACTAGTTCCTGGTAGCGTTGTTATAGTTTGCTTTCCTGCATTAATAATATCGGCATCTTCTTCGCCTTCAAAAGGAAAAGGTCCCATGCCAAGAACACCATTCTCGCTTTGAAATTCAACTTCAATATCATTACGTACATAATTAGCCACTAATGTTGGTATTCCGATTCCTAAATTTACATAGTAACCATCTTTAACTTCTCGTGCAATACGTTTTGCAATTCCGTTTTTATCTAACATAATTTAATTAGTTAATGTGCTGATTTGAAAATTTGTTAATTATTGTTTTTACTAGACGAAATGATTTTCGATATAATTAATATTACTGATTTCAAATCCTTTAATAATTTATCTTCTGGATTGGGATAGAATTCAGAAGCTTGACATAATTTTAACCAATATTCAAGCTCGTCTGATTCTTTAGCAGAAATCTTAAATTTATGAATAAAATCTCTTTTACTTTCTGCATTTTGTGCTTCTCTAATATTTGCGCCAATTGAAGTGCCAATTCTGAAAATTTGAGAAGCCATTTCAAATCTATTCCTTTCTCTAATTTTTTCTGAAAATGAAACCACATCAATAGCCAATTCAAATGTTAACCGTACAATTAAATTATCTTTATCGTTTCTCATTTTCAAATTTAATAATTGACTAATTAAAAAATCAATTTTTAGTTCTTACTGTACGTTGTTCAATACGTTTTTCATAATGTGCACCTTGAAAAATACGTTGCACAAAAATACCTGGAATATGAATATGATTAGGGTCTAAAGTTCCTACTGGCACTAATTCTTCAACCTCAACAACCGTTGTTTTAGCTGCGCCACACATATTCGGGTTAAAATTTCTTGCAGTTCCTTTAAACATTAAATTTCCTGCCGCATCACCTTTCCAAGCTTTTATAAAAGCAAAATCTGCTTTAAAAGCATATTCTAGCACATGCATTTTACCATCGAATAATCTGGTTTCTTTTCCTTCGGCTACTTCGGTTCCAAAACCTGCTGGTGTATATATTGCTGGGAAACCTGCTTGAGCTGCGCGACAACGCTCGGCTAAAGTGCCTTGAGGTATTAACTCAACATCAAGCTCTCCGCTTAACATCTGACGCTCAAATTCATCGTTTTCACCAACATAAGACGATATCATTTTTTTTATTTGACGTTTATGAAGTAATTGACCCAGACCAAAATCATCTACACCTGCATTGTTTGAAATACAGGTTAAACCAGATATTTCAGATTTCACCAAAGCTGCTATAGCATTTTCCGGAATACCACTTAAGCCAAAACCACCACACATAAAGGTCATATTATCTGCGATACCTTTAAGAGCTTCACTTACATTTGCTACTTGTTTATTAATCATTCTTAACTGATTTTAGAATGTGAAAATTACGAAATAAAAAAGCCATTCAAAAAAGAATGGCTTATGATTTTATACTAGAAATTTTTCAAGAAGTTTTTATTTTAACACTTTTAATTACATCATCTATCGTTTCAAACTCCTTTTTAAAATTTCCGCCTTTAAAATATAGAAACCTATTTTCAATATTATTTTTCAGAGTCAAATCATTAATGAATTTTGAAACATATTTAGAAGTTAAATTAGTTTTATAATATTTTATATCTATCCCAAAAATTGGTCTTTTAATATTATAATTAACTTGCATTAATTGATTGTCATAATATTCAGCGACTATGAATAATTCAATATTGTATTTATCGCATTCTTGCTGTAATAAATTTAATGAGTAGCAAACTCTACTTTTACATTTTGGGCTCCAAAGATATATTATTATATCATTATAATCTGAAGTGCATTTTTTCAATTCCTCTCCATTAATAATATAAATTTTAGGTATATCATTTTGTTCTAACGTAC
>JAUXEM010000220.1 GCA_030620515.1 Salinivirgaceae bacterium | reverse complement strand
ATTATTTAATTTTATTAGCTAAAATACATTGCTTAATAATTACGAAAGCAATAAATAGCTTTTACCCTCTACATATCCTTTAGACTCCAGAAATATTTGTGTTTTAAGCCTTAATTTATGATGCTTAATATATACCAATATAAAACATTCTCCACTTAATGGAATATCTTCATAGTATATCACATCATTTTTTTTAATCTTACTTTTATTAACATCAATAAAATATTCAATATCTAAATTATTATCTACTAAGAAAGAAGCATGCTTTCTTGATATTTGACTTGCTCCCCAAACAACCACCTTTGGACAAAACGGATTTACTCGTTTTAGTTCATGCTTTAAATATTGTGTTTTAATTTTAAAAAATGCAGCATCACTATAAATATGATTTGTACGCGTTAATCGATTATTAGAATCGTACCACTTTAAAACTTTCTGTTTAATCTTTCCAATTTTTACACCTTTCTGCAACCAGCGTAACCACATTTCATAATCCTCAGGAAAATCACCAGATTCATACATGCCATACGTATCAGCAATAGTTTTTCTCCACATAGCTGTTGGATTAACAATTGGAGATTCAATAAATCTTTTTGCTAATATCTCACTATACAATTGTACTGAATTCACCCAATCTACATAGCGAGCAAAACCGTCGGTATTAGCATTGTGGCCAACATATTCAACAAAACCTGAAACAGCACCAAACTCAGAATTGTTTACTAAAAATTCATACTGCAAAGCTAATCTATCTGGAAAAGAATAGTCATCGGCATCCATGCGAGCAACAAAAATTCCTCTACTGGCATTAAACCCAGCATTTGAAGCAAACATAACTCCCTGCTTTGATTCATTCAGCAATATAAATCTGGAATCATTATTACACCACTCATTAGCTATAGAAACACTCCCATCGCTTGAATTATTATTAATAAGAATGCATTCAAAGCTTTTAAACGTCTGCTTTGCAATGCTATTAATTGCACGTTGTAGAGAATTTTCAGCATTATAAAAAGGCAGAATAACTGAAATAATTGGATCTACAATTACGTTTTCAACTATACGATTCATTTGTATTTAAATAAATATACAATGTTTGTCCCGTTTTTCTGTGTCATCGGACGACTTGTGGCTTGCTAAACAATTAACTTCAAATTAGGAAACCTTTTATAATATAATAATCTGACAACTATTAGCTATGTGTTTGCTTCGTATTTTAAGATTTAATACATTACCTTATATCCGTATGTAAAACGTGTAACATCCTGTAAACTAAACAATAGTAGCGGCGCGATTTCACTAATGAAAAAGATGCTAAAAACTTATTAAAACTCTCACTTGCAACATAGTCGCACTACAACTTGCTGATTTAATGCATTAACAAATTTGAACTAATCAATACTAGTTGAATATTTATAAATTATTCAGTAGATTCCTGAGTCCAAGAGTCATCATATAAAAAATTATTGTATGGATACCTAACTGCATGTATTTCACGAACCTTAGTATAAACAAGTTTCTTGAATTCCTCAATATTTTGCTTATGCTTTGCCGATATAAAAATACATGGAGTATTATTTTTACCTATCCACGATTTTTTAAGTTCCTCCAGCGAATAGTTCTCTTTCAATTTAGGCGTTAAGTCATCTTCATCCTTTTGTATGTAGCTGTATGAGTCAATTTTGTTAAAAACAATATAGGTGGGCTTATTCGATGAGTCAATCTCTTGTAGAGTTTGATTCACAACATCTAACTGTTCTTCAAAGTTTTGATGCGAAATATCTACCACATGAAGTAGAATATCAGACTCACGAACTTCATCGAGTGTTGATTTAAATGATTCCACTAAATCGTGCGGCAATTTCCTAATAAATCCTACCGTGTCAGATAATAGAAAAGGTAAATTATCAATTACCACTTTCCTAACAGTCGTATCGAGGGTTGCAAACAGTTTATTTTCAGCAAACACTTCCGATTTGCTTAACATATTCATTATTGTCGATTTACCAACGTTTGTATAACCAACCAACGAAACTCGAATCATTTGGCCACGATTTTTACGCTGCGTAGCCATTTGCTTATCAATAGTTATAAGCTGTTTTTTAAGCAAGGTAATTTTATCGCGAATAATCCTACGGTCGGTTTCAATCTCTGTTTCACCAGGGCCGCGCATTCCAATTCCTCCTTGTTGCCTTTCAAGGTGAGTCCACATGCGAGTTAAACGCGGAAGCAAATATTTATATTGAGCTAATTCAACCTGAACCTTTGCGTGAGCTGTACGTGCTCTCTGAGCAAATATATCTAGAATTAAATTTGTTCTATCAAGTACTCTTGCCTCAAACATTTTCTCAATATTTCTTAATTGCGATGGACTTAACTCATCGTCAAAAACTACCAACTCAATCTCTTGCTCTTCAACGTATTTTATAACCTCATTTAGTTTTCCTGAACCAATAAATGTTTTCGGATTTGGAACAGTAAGTTTTTGAACAAATCTTTTTACAGGTCTTGCTCCAGCAGTTTCGGTTAAAAATGCCAATTCATCAAGATACTCTTCTACTTGTTCTTCATTCTGATCTTGATTAATTACACCAATAAGAACAGCTTGCTCAATCTCCTTTTTAGTACTATGAAGTTCTTTTGCCATATTCTTTAATTTACTCTTAATATACAATTTACATTGTATTGAGTTTTAAAATTAATTATTAAAGTTCAAAATAGAGGAAATTTATCTCTAAGCCAAAAAAACCGTTCCGAAAAATCGGAACGGTTTTTTAAAAGTATATTTTGCTAAAATTAGTTTAACTGAAAATTAATAGGCACAGTAAACGAAACTTTTACAGCTTTACCTCTTTGCGAACCAGGAGACCATGCAGGTAAATTACTTATTACCCTTACCGCTTCTTTATTTAAAGATTGGTCAACACCGCGTACAACTTTAACTTGTTCTACTTTACCTTTTTTGTTTACAACAAATTGAATATATACTTTACCTTGAATACCATTTTCTTTAGCAATTTCAGGATATTGAATATTCTGAGCAATATATTTTCTCAATTCCATGTCTCCTCCAGGGAATTTAGGCATATTCTCTACAATAAAGAATACCTGTGCTTCCTCCTCTTCCTCTTCCTCGTCAATTTCAACAATCTCTACCTGAGTATCTTGATCAGCCTCAGTATCTTCAATTTCAAGCTCATCTTCAATCTCGACATCATCTTCCACAATATTAAGAACCTCAGTAACTCTTGGTGGTTCAGGTGGTGGGGGTGGTTTAACTTCTTGTTGTCTAGTAATCGGAATAATTTCCTCTTCCGCGTCCACATCGTCAAGTTCACCAAATTGGTTTACAATTCTTTCGTGCTTTGTGTAATTAAATGCAGCTAGCATAATACCTAATGATAGCACTAAACCTACTTGTAGAAAAATTCCACTGTACTGTCTTAAATCTGCTTTGGGGTTCTTTTTAAGTTCCATGATATATAATCTCCTTATTTTTCAGTTGCTAAAAATACAGAATAATGCTATTAAAATCAAAACAAAAAACTGATATAAATCAAATAAATACTTTTTTAGTGATTTATTACTTCAATACCTTGTTCCATTCAACAAAAACCGTTCCTAATGCAACTTAAAGTTAAACATTATTTTTATTTTCAATTAATTCTTTTGCAAACTCCTTTAAATCAATGCCTGAAAAATCACCTGAACTTAAAAACAGAACTATTGCATTTTCAACATCTAGTTCATTTATATACTGTACCAGCACATCACGTTCAGTAACAACTATTAATCCTTCATTCTTAAAAGCGTCTTTTACAACCTTGGCATCAAGCTGTTCCATTTGTTTTAATTTTATTGCATGCTCACTAAAATAAACAAATGATTTGTCAGCTGAATTTAAAGAACCTTCGTATTCTGTTAAGAATTTTTTATTAAGACTACTAAAGGTGTGTAATTCCATAACAGAAATTAAGATTTTTTTTGGGAATTGTTCTTTAACCGCATTAACAGTAGCTTTCAGCTTAGATGGAGAGTGGGCGAAATCTAAATATATTTGTGTTGAACTATCATATGCTAGTAACTGAAGACGTTTTGATGCACCATTAAAAGATTGAATAGCTTCGTAAAATTCACTGTCGCTAACACCTATCTCCTTACATACAAAATAAGCACCTTTTACATTCTGTAAATTATGCTTACCAAAAACTTTTATTGGCACTATATTATTACTATAGTGCAAGTTTGTTTTACTATTCGCTACTGAATGCGAATGTGTATTATATGCAATTGTTTTTATGTCTTTTCTACAATTTTCAGCAATTGACACTAATTCAGAATCATCCTCAAAATAAATTAAAGATCCATTTGGTTCAATAAGATTTGCAAATACACTAAACTGCTCACAGTAGTTTTCAAAAGTAGGGAACACATTTATATGATCCCATGCTATTCCTGTTAATAATGCTACATGGGGTTTATATAAATGAAACTTTGGACGCAAATCAATGGGCGATGTTAAATACTCATCTCCTTCAAATATGGCATATTCCGATTCCTCGTTAAATTCAACCATTGTATCAAATCCATCAAGCTGAGCACCTACCATATAATCGAAGGTTTTACCAAGCTTTTTAAGTACGTGTAGAATTATTGCTGTAGTAGTAGTTTTACCATGACTTCCACCTATTACAACCCTTTTCTTATTCTTTGTTTGCTCGTATAAAAACTCAGGATAGGAATATATTTTTACTCCTATTTCTTGAGCTTTCAATAACTCTGGATTATCTTTTTTTGCATGCATACCAAGAACTACAGCATCAATTTGCAAGCTTATATTTTCAGAAAACCAACCAAAGGCATCGGGCAATAATCCTAATTTTTGAAGTCTCGATTTCGATGGCTCAAAAATCTCATCGTCTGAACCAGTTACCTTATGCCCTTTATTGTGAAGTGCCAGAGCTAAATTATGCATTGCACTGCCACCAATAGCTATAAAATGAATTCGCATTATATTTTCTTTAAATTATAGATGAACAAATATAATATAGATAACTTACTTTTAGATGTGAGATATGAGATAAAAAAAACACTAACCATCAATTTATTATTTAATAAAACCTTAAATCCGCAGGTTGCAGTACGACTATGTTAAAAATGAGAGCTTTAATAAGTTTTAACATCTTTTAAATCAGTGAAGTTGCGCCTCGGCTATTGCTTAGTTTACAGAATGTTAAATATTTTACTTGCGGATATGATGTAAAACCAAAACAGTAGTAAATTACCATTTAACCATCTATAAACCGCAAAAGGCTGTTTATCGTAGTCAAAAGCTTCAAAAACTAGATTTTGCATCTGTCAAAAAAAAAGGATTTTGAAGCACAAAACAAATCATGTATCTTTCATGCGTTAAAAAGTTAATATAAATTAAGTAATATGAGAAATTTAAATTTGGCACGTATTCTTTGGCTAGTAGCAATTATTTCAGGTGCAATAGGTATTTTGGGATACTACAAATTAGTTATAATAAAACATGTATCGGGATATAGCTTTGAGCTATTACTAGTAGGCTTTGCAATACTATTAGCTTTGCGTTTGCTAAAAAAATAAAAGCCCCAAAAAGGCATACGCGTCAACTTTAGATATAATGTGTTGATATATAACTAGCTCCGAGCTTTAGCTCGGTGTGTTTAGTGAATAAAAAAAGGCTTTAGCCGAAAATTGGCTATCAATATTT
>JAUXEM010000084.1 GCA_030620515.1 Salinivirgaceae bacterium | reverse complement strand
TACCCTTGCCTCCGCCTTTATCGCCTTTGGCGATAAAGGCGGAGGAGGCTAAAGTATTTCTTTCAAACCACCACAATAAATTGTGGTGTTATTCTCATTATTTTATTATCTACCCACAAAATTCGTAGTAATACCAAAAGTTAATACATTTTACATTTTAATGGCATTATTCATTGAAGTAAGCGAATTACTAAAAGCTAATCCATACCCTTTAGCATTAGCAGCACTAATTTCAAACTTCAACTTATCCTCAACAATTACAAAATTTATCATTGAACCATTAGTTATTGCTCCTTTCGATTCTGTAATTATTAATGAATTCTTGTTCTTCAACTTAGCTTCTAAAACACTGGCATTTTTTGAATAATTAAGACTATTAGACACATATAAGATTTGACAATCAGTTATATTCTCTACACTCTTAAATTCTTTAACTACAATATTCTGATAACCAAATTTCTTACCAGCTGTTTTTTTCCTTAAAGCAGTAGCCAACCTTGAATTTTTTACTACACCTATAACAAAATCACCTTGTTTTGCTTCATCAGGCCATCCTATATATCTAATAAAATTTAAAGTAAAAAGCGATTTGTACTTCTCTAATTCTGCATCCTGCGCTTTAACCATTCCTACACTTAGTAAAGCTAATAATAAAATAAATACACGTTTCATAATTCAATTTGATTTTTAATTTTGCTTACTTATACTTCAAATACGCATCCAAGGTTTGCAAAGGTTTCATGATAGAAGTAGCTTAAATAAATGTAGTTACAGGGTGTAAAAACTGACACCCATCATATTATTAACTATTGGCAAACAGGTATCTTAACAAAATATACTTTAACTATTTCTTAAATCCGCAAGTCGCAGTGCGACTATATTGCAAATAAGAGTTTTAATAAGTTTTAGCATCTTTTAAATCAGTGAAGTCGCGCCGCGACTGTTGCTTAATTTACATAATGTTACATATTTTGCTAGCGGATATGAGGTTATTAATCTGTAATTTACGAGATAGCTAAATTTTGAGACCTGCCTAATTCATGAAAAGAATGATGCTATTTGAATAAATTACCTCGGGGCAAGCCTCGGAGAATTAACCCTAAAGAGATTAAAGAGTTGGTAGTATAGCAGATACATGAATTACTACTCATAAAATCATTGCTCCAATGTAGGCTGTTTGATATATTAAGGCATAAAAGCAACTCGTTGTTAATCAATAAGCAACAGATTGTCAATAAATAAGTCCCGAATTTTTCTGGTTAATTAAATTGAGACTATATTTGTGGCTGATAATTTTAAGAGATTATGGCGCAATCGAATTTTGTTGATTATGTAAAGATATATGCCAGAAGTGGTAGTGGTGGATCAGGGTCGACGCATTTTCGTCGAGAAAAGTTTATTGAAAAAGGTGGACCTGATGGTGGTGATGGTGGTAGAGGAGGACATGTAATTCTTAAAGGGAATGAACAATTATGGACTCTATTGCATTTAAAATATAAAAAACACGTATTTGCTGAAAATGGAATGCCTGGCAGTGGGCAATTAAAATCTGGTTCCGAAGGTAAAGATGTTATTCTTGAAGTTCCTTTAGGAACTGTGGTTAAAGATGCCGAAACATTTGAGGTTGTTTTCGAGATTACAGAGCATAATCAAGAGATTGTGCTAATGCCGGGAGGGCGAGGAGGTTTGGGAAACGATCATTTTAAAACTCCAACCAATAGAACGCCACAGCATGCGCAACCTGGTGAAGATGCAAATGAAGGTTGGTGTATTTTTGAACTTAAACTTTTAGCTGATGTTGGGTTAGTAGGTTTTCCTAATGCTGGTAAATCTACTCTTCTATCTGTTGTATCAGCGGCTAAACCTAAAATTGCCAATTATGCGTTCACTACATTAACGCCTAATCTTGGCATTGTGTCGTACCGCGATAATCGTTCATTTGTTATGGCTGATATTCCCGGAATAATAGAAGGTGCTCACGAAGGCAAAGGGTTAGGCTTGAGGTTTTTGCGACACATTGAACGTAATTCAATGCTACTATTTATGGTACCTGCCGACAGCGACGATATAAATAAAGAATATAATGTGTTAGTAAATGAACTTAAACAGTTCAATCCTGAATTGCTTGATAAGCAACGAGTGCTAGCAATTTCAAAATCCGATATGCTTGATCAGGAATTAATGGATGAAATTAAACTTGATTTACCTGATATACCTCATTTATTTATCTCATCAATAGCAGAGCAAGGATTACAAGAACTAAAAGACTTGCTTTGGAAATCGTTAACACAATAAAATATCACAAATATTTCCAAATGAATAAGGGGTGTTTTTCATCCCTTATTTTTTTACTCTTCTGCCAAAACTTGCATTATACGATCGGGCTTTCCATCATTTGTAGCTGGGTCTATCTTTAGCATCTTAGCCAGCAAATTATATATATCTATATTATATAGCGTGCCAGTTTTATAACCTTTTTTAAATGATGGTCCAATACCATAGAATATTCCATACATATCTCTATTTTGATTATCGTATCCATGTGTACCACCATTATAAATAAAACCCCCTTTATTAAAAGCAGTACTCCATCCACTATCTGCCACTACAACAATATTACTCAAACGCTTATTATGTTTTAAATGTAATCTTTCTGGAATATCTTCTTTTTTCCAAGTTGTTATACCTTCTGCATTTTTCAGACTATTATAAACAGAATCTATAAATTTATTTTTTGCGTACACCAATGTGAATGGGTTTACTCCTATAGCAGTATCAATAAAATTATTATTTAAATACTTGTTTAGATAAACCATTTTGTCATTTTGAATATTAGCCATTCCATGGTCAGAAACAATGATAAAATTAACAGAATCCTTTATTGACAATTGATTTAACTTCGATAAAAAAACACCTATTAAACTATCTAACATTCCAACCGATTGGACAATTTCAGGACTATCAGGACCATGAAGATGACCTACACCATCTGCATGATCTATATACCATGTTATAAGATGTGGTCTATCATTATAAGGCAATTTTAACCAATTCACAACCGTATCAATACGCTGGTCATAAGGAAAATTATGATCGTAATATTTAAAATAAGTTGGTGCATAGCCTTTTATTTTAGCTTCAGAGCCTACCCAAAAATAAGATGCTGCCTTAACTCGTTGAGCTTCGGCTGTTACCCATATGGGTTCACCTTTATAGAACTTTCCATTTTCAACTTTACTTCTATCTCTAATAGAATAGTATTCATCTAAATCAGGGGCAAAAAAACTATTGGATATTAAACCATGATTCCCCGGATATAAGCCTGTTGCGATAGTATAGTGATTTGGAAATGTTTTTGTTGGAAATGAGGGTTGTAAACCATCTGCTTTTACACCATTATTAGTAATATAATCAAGATTTGGTGTATGGGTTTTTGTATCATAATCCCACCTAAAACCATCTAAAGAAAGCATTACAACATATGGTCTTGGTGGAATGGGCGTATTCCTTTTCTTCTTATATAAAAAATCTTGATAAAGAACTATACCAGCTAGTACAACAAATGCAATAATTATAAATTTCTTCATTTTGTAAATTAATTTTCTAAAATATTATTGAACTTTCTTTAAAAATCAGTTCACTTTAAGTAATTGTTCTTATACTACTTTGCGAAATTACAAATAACTCTGAAAGAGTGCAATCACTAGAATAAGGTATGGCCCCATACCATTCATGTAAAAAAACCCTTAAAGGGCGATAGCACCTTTTAAAATACTGGCCTTGTATATTGTTTTCACAGGGTGTTGCCTCATGTTAATAACTTCAGCCTTACAGGCTGATTTACAACCTGCTTTAACTTTGTAAAGTAGAATTACACAAACAACAACTGGCTTAAAAATAGATATTTGTTTACAAACAGAAGCATATTTATTGAAAAATAATTGCTAGAACTAAAGCCTTATGGCAGTATGTTCTGGCAAACAGTATAATAAGGTATAGTGCTCAAATGGTTTAAATGAATTATATTGAAAAGATATCTATGTGGTCAGTTTTCTTAAATGCCTTTTCAATATAGCTATAAATATGCCCCCTAATTTTTCGAAAGCATTTAGCAAACGGTAAAGGCAATGCCTGCCCCTAATTTACTTTGGGAGCTTTCAAGGTTTTAAAAATCAGCGTCACAAACTTTATTCGGGATAACTTTTTTCAAAACAATAATAACATTCGTCTGACCTGCCCGAATTGTTCAGGCGGGCTTATTCGGGCAAGCAATATTTGCCGTTTTCATGCAAAAACTATTCTTAATCTTTAGTTTCAGGAAGCTCTTCAAGTTCAATCTGCGATGCCTCAGAAAGAGAAATTACCTCATCGGCAGAAAAAACATTATCAACATCTAATAACATAATAAACTTATTATCCTGCTCCACCAAACCATGTATAAAATCAGCGTTTACTTCAACACCTAAACTAGGAGGGCCTTTTATTTCTTCCTTCTGTATTTCAACAACACTCTGCACTGAGTCTACAATTATGCCAGTTTCAACTACCTTCCCTAATTTTTTAATTTCAAGTACAATAATACAAGTGTTATTATCTGGTTCTTTTTCTTCAAGTCCCATTTTTAATCGAGCATCAATAACGGGTAAAACCTGGCCCATTAAATTGATAACACCTTTCATGTATACTTGTGCTTTTGGGATTTTTGTTATAGACTGAAGTTCTAAAATTCGCTGTACTTTTCCTGCACTTGCAGCATACTCCTCGCCTCCTATTTTAAAAATTAGATAAGAGTTAATCTCTGTAGTCACAAATTCATCCATTTTTTAAATTTTTAATTAAAGTATGAGTTAAATATCAATAAGCAAAATACACAAAATAAAAACAATCAAAAAGCTTTATTATTTCTCTAAAGTAACCAAATTTAAATCCTTTTCAATAATTCTGTATTATAGATTATCTCAATTTTAGTTTATAAACAAAACTGCTGCATAAATGTTGCTTTTTTATATAATTGATTTTATTTTCATGGTAAATTTAGTATCTTAGCTATACGCTGTTCATTAAGCCTTAACCCATAGCCCTATGTCAACCTTTACCAACCATCAGTTTGTGTCATGTTTTGATAAATTGTCAGATGCAATATGTATCGTTAATAATAAATTAATTATTGAATATTGTAATGTTACATTCAAAAACAAGCACAAACAATCGAACTTAACACCTAACGAAACTAGCATTGCTAATTTTGTTAGTGAAGCTGTATTATACGAAATAGAGACGAAATTAAGGAATAACACTTCAGAAAATACTTATAATATTCTTGATAAAGATGAGAATAAATATCAGGAGCTAAAATACATTGAAATAGATAATCAAAGTAAAATTGTATTAATTGAAAAATGCATTAACTACGATTTAATTAACGGCAAGCAAGAACTTATTGAAACGCAAGAAAAATTTAAGGCAACTACTGAACAGCTTAAGTTCTCAACAAAAGAAATCGAAATTTATGAAAATAGATTTCATTCAGTTTTAAATAAAATGCCTATACTGCTAATGGCTATTGATAATAGTAAGCAAATACTTTTTTGGAGTAGTGAATGCGAAAGAGTTACTGGCTTTTTATCAAAAAATATAATTAACCAACCTAATGCCTATAAACTTATTTTTAATGAGGATGAGTTTAATGTATTAATTAATAAAAGTAGAATTGAAACTTTTAGAAACTACAAAACAGTTTCAAAATGCAGTAATGGAAAAAGAAAAAATATTCTTTGGTCTAGTTTAAGTAAAAACAACCCTATTCCAAAATGGGATAACTGGGTTGTTGGTATTGATATTACAGAAAAGCATGAACAAGAAGAAAGAATACTTTATGAATCAAATGTAAATGAATCGTTAGCCAAGTCTAGTAGCGAACTGATTTCTCCTTCCCTTTCTATTGATAAAATAGCTCATCTTCTTTTTACTTCCTGCATAAAGATAACTAGTTGCGAGACTGGGTTCATTGCTTATGACGATACTATTAGTGACAATGTTCTTATTCACTATTTTGCTAAATCGCCACTTAATAAAAGTCCTTTAAAAAGTAACTTTTGTTTTATACCTCGCAGCGAATACTTTAATACCGGTTTTTACGGATATCCAATAGATTACGATAAGCCTAGAATAGAAAATGAATTAAATATTCCTATTAAACGAAAATTTGGATCTGATTCGCTCAAAATTGTTAAGAATTGTATTGTGCAGCCTGCCATTGCAAATGGTGTTCTTATAGGACAAATAGTTCTAATAAATACACCAACAAAATTCAATAAACGGCATCATAATTTTGTTAAATCGTTAGCAAACATATACGCACTAGCTATTTATAGAAAAAGAATGGAATGGGATTTACTAAGCGCAAAAAAAAATGCAGAAGAGAGCGACCGTTTAAAAACAGCATTTTTAGCAAATATGAGTCATGAAATTAGAACTCCAATGAATGCTATTGTAGGGTTTAGTGAATTACTATTAATAGAAAATATAAATACCAATAAAAAACTAGAGTTTAATAAACTAATTAGAAATAGCTGCGATGATCTATTAATGTTAGTAAACGATATTATAGATATATCGAAAATTGAAGCTGGACAGCTAAAATTTCATCCTACAAAATTCAGTATAAAAGAATTACTTATTGAATTGAAGCACATTGGAGAACAAAGGATTGCAACAAAAGAAAAGTCTTTACGCATAATTTTTGACAATCAAAAGGATATTGATTTTGACATTTTTGTTGACAAAATAAGAATTAAACAAATTTTTCTTAACCTTATTGGCAATGCTATTAAATTTACCGATGTAGGAAGTATTCATTTTGGTTTTCACTTTAAAAAAAATAAATTCATTACTTTTTACGTAAAAGATACAGGCATAGGAATTTCTCATGATGAACAAAAGAACATTTTTGAAAGCTTTAGGCAGATAGAAACAACTATTTCGAGAAATTATGGTGGAACAGGATTAGGACTATCAATATCAAAAAATTTAACTGAGCAAATGGGAGGTTCATTGAACATTATTTCCGATTTAGACAAAGGTTCTTTATTTTCATTTACTATACCTTTCTCCAAACAAAAAACAAACAAAAAATTACAAAATATTAAGCATTCGCAAAAACCTAAAAAACTTAAGTTAAATAATAAAACAATATTAGTGGTTGAAGATGAACCACGTAATGCTAAACTAATTAGTATACTGCTAACAACAATACATGCCAAAGTAGTAAATGCTTATAATGGACTTGAAGCCATTGAAGCTGTTAAAAAAGAAAAACCTGATCTGGTTTTAATGGATATTCAAATGCCAGAAATGGATGGACTTGAAGCTACAAAACGCATAAAATCCATTTACAGTGACATTCCTATTATAGCACAAACCGCTTATGCAATGAAAGAAGATAGAGAGAAGTGCATTAAAGCAGGATGCAACGGATATATATCGAAACCCATAAAAAAGGATGAACTCTTTTCAGTCATTGAAAAAAACCTATAATCAGCTAATTGCTAAAATAGCATTATCAAATTTTATTTTTTAATTCAAATATTATACAAAACAGAACTTTCTGTGTTAGGTATTTTATATCGAACTCGAGTTATTATAAAAATAGATGTTTAACTTTGCACCCCAATAATCAATATAATTTATTTTGTAATGGATAAAATTCGAGAAATAATTGAACAAGCATGGGATAACCGTGATTTATTAAAAGATAAAAAAGTTCAAACTACTATAAAAGAGGTAATTGAATTGCTAGATAAAGGGGAATTAAGGGTTGCAGAACCAAATGGTAGTGAATGGACCGTTAATGAATGGATTAAAAAAGCAGTTATTCTATATTTCCCAATAAGTAAGATGGAAACTATCAAGGTTGGTCCTTTTGAGTTTCATGACAAAATAGCTTTAAAGAAAGATTATGCCGCGCAAGAAGTAAGAGTTGTTCCTCATGCCATAGCCCGATATGGTTCCTACCTAGCAAAAGGTGTTATTATGATGCCATCGTATGTAAACATTGGAGCCTTTGTAGATAGCGGAACTATGGTTGACACATGGGCTACTGTTGGTTCTTGTGCTCAAATAGGCAAAAACGTTCATCTTAGTGGTGGTGTTGGAATAGGTGGAGTTTTGGAACCAATTCAGGCAGCCCCGGTAATTATTGAAGATAATTGTTTTATTGGATCAAGATGCATTGTAGTTGAAGGTGCTCATATTGGTAAAGAAGCAGTACTAGGGGCAAATGTGGTACTTACAAATTCAACAAAAATTATTGATGTTTCGGGCAATGAACCAAAAGAATATAGAGGTTATGTTCCACCAAGGTCTGTAGTAATACCAGGTTCTTACACCAAAAAATTTAATGCCGGTGAATACAATGTTCCTTGTGCTTTAATAATTGGTACTCGTAAAGAATCTACAAATAAAAAGACCTCGTTAAATGATGCATTAAGGGAATATGATGTAGCTGTATAAATATGAATAACGACATAAATAACGCTTTGGAAGTGCTGCGTAGCGGCGGCATCATCCTATACCCTACTGATACAGTTTGGGGAATTGGTTGCGATGCAACTAATGAAAAGGCGGTAAAGAAAATTTTTAAGCTAAAGCAGAGAGCCGATAACAAATCAGTTATTATTTTAGTGGATGAGATAAATAAGATAGACCCTTATTTAGAAGAGATTCCTGAAATAGCGTATCAGTTAATTGAAATGACTGACAAGCCATTAACAGTTATACTTGAGGGAGCAAAAAACTTGGCAAATAGTGTTATTAATGCATCAGACAATAGCATTGGTGTACGCACGACTAACGACCGATTCAGCAAACAGCTTATTAGCAGATTTAAAAAGCCAATTGTTTCCACCTCAGCAAATATTAGCAACATGCCAAGTCCAAGCATTTTCGATGAAATATCAGATGAGATAATTGCTGGTGTTGACTACGTGGTTAAGTACAGGCAAGATGACATTACTAAATACGCACCATCAGGAATTATTTTGGTTAGGAAAGACAGTAGCATTAAAATTATACGAGAATAGGCTACCTTATTGTAATTCTATAATCATTACCTTATCTTTGAGATATACCAATTCAATAATTTATGTACAAATTATCTATTATTTTCCTATTCATTGCTTGCCAAGCAAGTGCTCAAAATATTGCTGCATTCTCTGATTATCAAAAAAACTTCTGGGTTTTTGATAGTGGTAATATGAGACAATTAGAATTTCAACCTGTTTTATCGCACCAAACTGGTGATAAGTGTATAGGCTATGAAACTAATAGTAATCATTTAAAAATATATTACAACCATATTGATTACGACGTAACAAGTATGGTAACAGCTTATACGGTTACCGATAACTTAGTATCCTACAAAGTTGGTACACAGCTTTATGTATTTGAAGATGGTGTAAAAAAGAACCTTTCCCGATTTGTTGGTCACCATGAAACTGGAGATAGTATCGTTGGTTTTTTTGATACTGAGAAATACTATTTACAGGTGTATTATGATGGGCAAATAATTACCATTGCCGATGGCTTATTGTATCAAGATACAAAGGCTTTTATTGTGGGATCAAATATGTTAGCATTTGTAGATGCATTTCAGAATTTCAAGGTTTTTTATCAAGGTGAAATATATGATGTGTTACAAACCGATTTAATAATTGCAGCTAGAATTGGACGTAATGTAATGGCTTTTATTGACCCAGTAACTGACTTTCTGCAAGTTTTTTATGATGGCGAAGTTATTGAACTAGAAACATTTCGCCCACTTAGTTTTCAAGTTGGTTATGAAAAAGTAGCATATATTGATAACATGGAGTCGTTTAAGTTATTTGACAATGGCGAGGTTTATACGGTTAGTGATTTTCCCCCCGATATGTATTTGTTAAAAGATAATATGTTAATTTATCATCAGCAAGGGCAATTATGGACTTTTTATAAAGGAGAAAGTTATTTAATTGAGAACTATATTCCCACAACCTATAAGATAAACGATAATGCCATTGCTTATACCGATCAGAATGGTTATTTGAACTTAGTTGAAGAAAACGGCAGAAAAGTATTAAGCTACGAGAAAATAAACGATTATGAAGTATTACGGAATGTAGTTATCTATAACCAAGGAATGAATACAACAAAAGTTTATTTCAACGGAAAAACATATACAAAATAAAAAAAGCCGCCTGTTTAGGCAGCTTTTCTCTATAATATCTTCTATATCTAGGCTACTTTTAACTTACTTAAACTTGAACTACCTAGTTTTTTTTGTGCATATTCCAAAGTAACTTTAAACTCTTTAACTTCTTCCGAAGGTAATTCGAACATGGCATCGTTAATTATAACTTCACAAATTGAACGTAAACCACGAGCTCCTAATTTATATTCCACTGCTTTATCAACAATATATTCAAAAGCCTGCTCATCGAACGAAAGTTCAATATCATCCATTCCAAACAACTTTATATATTGCTTAATAATAGAGTTCTTTGGCTCAGTAAGTATATTTCTTAGTGTTTCTCTATCGAGCGGGTCTAAATAAGTAAGTACAGGTAAGCGACCAATAATTTCAGGTATTAAACCAAAGCTTTTCAAATCAACTGGTGAAATGTACTGAAGAAAATTTTTACGATCAATATTCTCATTTTCTTTACTTGCACCAAAGCCAACAACCTGAGTATTCATGCGTTGCGATATTTTTTTCTCAATACCATCAAAAGCACCACCACAAACAAAAAGAATATTCTTTGTATCAACAGGTATCATTTTTTGCTCGGGATGCTTACGCCCACCTTGCGGAGGCACATTAACAATAGCCCCTTCCAGTAGCTTTAATAAGCCTTGCTGAACGCCTTCTCCCGAAACATCGCGTGTAATTGAAGGGTTATCTCCTTTACGGGCAATTTTATCAATCTCGTCAATAAAAACTATTCCACGTTCTGCTGAATTTACATCGTAATCGGCAGCTTGCAATAATCGGGTAAGTATACTTTCAATATCTTCACCAACATAACCTGCTTCTGTTAATACAGTTGCATCTACAATAGTAAAAGGCACATGTAGCATTTTTGCAATTGTTCTGGCTAAAAGGGTTTTTCCTGTTCCTGTTTCACCAACCAAAATTATATTCGATTTTTCAATCTCAATTTCATCTTTATCTGGTTTACTTTGAGCTAATCGTTTATAATGATTATAAACAGCTACCGATAGAAATTTTTTGGCTTGTTGCTGACCAATTACATACTGATCTAAAAAAGCATTTATCTCCTTAGGCTTAAGTAGTTTTATGCTACCTATGTCAAAATCACTTGTCGATTTTAACTCTTCATCAATTATATCGTGAGCTTGATTTATGCAACTATCGCAAATGTGTCCTGATATGCCTGCAATCAGAATATTAACATCTTTTTTTTCTCTCCCGCAAAATGAACATTTTTCCATACCTTATATCACTTTATATAATAGATGTATTACTACGTTAAATGGTTGACAAAGTTATTAGTTTTTTTTATAAAAAAATAGATTCCAAAGAAAATCAGGAATCTATCTCATTTTTATGTAGTATATTTTACCTAAGTTGGGCGATTTAAATAGAACGAAAAGCTCTTTACTTAGGTATAACCCCCGCCTGACTTATTCGGGCAGGCCGACATAGAAATTGTGAGTTTTCACAAATTGAGTGAAACGATATTTTTGCAAACCATACAATTACTTAGTCGATTGAGTAAATTTGCAATAGCAAATCGCTCAATTTGGGTCTTACTCTTTTTTCCTTTGTAATATTTCATCAATCATACCATATTCCAATGCTTCTTTTGATGTCATCCAGAAATCACGATCAGAATCTTTCTCAATTTTTTTAATAGTATTGCCAGAGTGCTTTGCTAATATTTCATATAATTCAAATTTTAGCTTTTTAATTTCACGAGCAGTAATTTCAATATCAGAAGCTTGTCCTTGAGCACCGCCCATTGGCTGATGTATCATTATTCGAGAATGTGGCAATGCTGAACGCCTACCTTTACTACCAGCTGTTAATAAAACTGCTCCCATTGAAGCTGCCATGCCGGTACATATAGTATTAATCTCAGGTTTAATATATTGCATTGTGTCATATATTCCTAAACCAGCATGAACCGAACCGCCAGGGGTATTGAAATAAATTGAGATATCTTTATCAGGATCTGTTGATTCTAAGAATAACAACTGTGCCTGAATAATATTTGCTACATCATCATCAATTGGCACACCTAAAAAGATAATTCTATCCATCATTAATCGAGAGAATACATCCATTGAAGCAACATTAAGTTGGCGTTCTTCAATAATATTAGGTGTAATATAGCTGCTATTAACACGTGAATACTGATCGTAAACCATGCTACTGATACCTGCGTGCCTAGTAGCATATTTTCTGAATTCGTCTTTTGGAATCATATTTTACTGTTTTAAGGTTATTGTTTCAAAACTACAAAGAGTGCTTCTATTGTTCAACCCTCACAAGGCTAGTGTTTTTTATTACGCTCCTAAAGGCTTACTCATAAATAAACATTCAATCAAAGTTTAATTATTGAAATTAAAACTTTTTATTGGCACTAAGAAACAATTCCTATTTTTTTGCAAACAATTCGTTAAATTCTTCCGTTGTAACTTCTTTATCGTCAAGTTTTAAGGTTTCTTTTAAGTATCCTGTAATTTTTTCATCAAATACTCTATCTACCATTTTTCTTCTTTCGTCTTCGTTACCTAGCATTTGCTTAGCATAAGTTTCTAATTGCTCATCAGGTATTGAGGCTAAACCATATTGCTGAAATTGCACAAGAACCGATTGTTTGGCAAAAGCTAATAATTCGTCTTCTTCCATTTTAATTTCTTGCTCCTCAGCAATTCTATTTTTAATTAGCTGCCAAGCTAAATCTGATTGCATGCTATCATAATCTTTATCAACAGCCTCAACAGTTAATTCTTTATTAACAGCAACTAACCATCTTTTCATGAATTCATCAGGAAGCGCTATTTTAGTTTTACTAACTAATTTATCTTTCGCATCAATCAATAAACGAAAATCGCTTTGTTGAACAAAACTAGTCTGAATTTCATCAACTATTTTTGCTTTATATTCTTCTTCTGATGAAACTGTTCCTTCACCATAAACTTGATCAAATAACTCTTGATTAACTTCGGCAGGCATATGACGTGAAATACTTTGAACTGTAAAGCGGAAATTGCCTTTAAGTTCTTGAGCTTTTTCTTTATCAATGCGAAGCATTGAAGCTAAATCGGCACTATTTGTAAATGCTTTATTAATTTCAAAATCAACAATATCGTCTTTTTTAGCACCGTATACTAAATTCTGAATTGCTTCTACTTCAATACGGTCAACAGCAAATAAACTATCTTCAGTTGTTACGCCCCCTTCAGCAACATTATTATCAGCATCAAGTTGCTCGAATTTTCCTTTTACAAGATCTTTCTCCTCAACAACATCTGCTTCTTCTGTTTTTCCAGCTTTTGAAGTATGTCCTTCAATAGTTTGCTGAATCATTTCATCGCCAACCTTAATTTTGTAATAAGGTACTTTATCGCGTTTCGAAAGTTTTAACTCAAATTCAGATGCAAAAGCAATATCAAAAGCAAACTCAAAATCTTCTTGCTTATCAAAATCTAACTCCGCCTGACTATTAATGCTAGGTAGAGGTTCTCCAAGTATGTTTAACTTCTCTTCCACTAAATGATCGGTAAGACTTTTAGAAACCAGTTTATTTACCTCGTCAAGTAACACCGATTTTCCATACATTTTCTTAATCATGCCCATTGGAGCCATACCAGGGCGAAACCCTTTTAATGTAGCTTTTTTACGATAGTCTTTTAAAACTTTATCTACTTCACCTACATAATCCTGCTTCTCAATTTTCACTTTAAGAACAGCATTCAATTCGTCAATGTTCTCTCTTGTAATATTCATAGTCATTTACTTTTGCAACTTTATTAAAGCATGTAGCTCTCAACAATATTCTTTTGGTAACCAATTGGCATAGCAATTAATGAGTACCAAATTTCTAAAAAATTAAAAAACCGCCAAACAGAAAATCTGAATGGCGGCCTCCAACATATAATTTTTCTGCTGGTGCGGATGAAGGGACTCGAACCCATACACCTTGCGGCACTAGATCCTAAGTCTAGCGCGTCTACCAATTCCGCCACATCCGCGAAAAATTGTGGTGCAAAGATATATTATTTTTTAACATTACAATCGGCTTCGTAAATATTTTTAAAATATTTTTTTGCTATTAGCTACAATGCCCTGTCAATATAGGTTTAAGTACATACTTTTCTTGTGAAAAATATTAGATTTATCGTAAATATTATAAACAAATTACACATATATCCATTTAAAACATTATATCTTGCGACCAGATAAAATAAAATAAAGAATAATGCAAGATAGTTACCGTGAACAAGGTCTTAGAAAAAAACTAGTTGAACAGATTAAAAAAAAGGGAATTACTGATTCAAAAATATTAGAAGCAATTGGCAAGGTGCCACGACACTTATTTATGGATAGTGCCTTTGTTCAGCTTGCTTATGTAGATAAAGCTTTCCCCATAGGTTCCGGTCAAACTATTTCGCAACCCTACACTGTTGCTTTTCAAACCGAGCTACTAAATCTAAAAAAAGGCGACAAGGTTTTAGAAATTGGAACAGGTTCGGGATACCAAACTGCTATACTACTTGAATTAGGAGTTAAAGTATTTACCATTGAACGCCAAAAGAATCTTTTTCTTAGCACTCAAAAATTCTTGCCACAATTAGGCTACAACCCTCAATTCTTTTATGGAGATGGCTATATAGGAAAACCTACCTACGGCCCTTTCGATAAAATACTAATTACGGCTGGAGCCAGCGAAATTCCTGGAAAATTAATAAGCCAACTAAAAACAGGCGGACATATGGTAATACCCTTGGGTAATAAAACACAAACCATGATGCGGCTAACTAAACAAG
>JAUXEM010000025.1 GCA_030620515.1 Salinivirgaceae bacterium | reverse complement strand
TCACCCAAACCTTTAAATCGAGTAATTTCAGGATTTGCTCCAACCTCCTTCATTGCCTTTTCTTTCTCCTCGTCGTTATAACAATAAAAGGTTTTCTTTTTATTACGCACTCTAAAAAGCGGTGTCTCTAAAATATATAAATGACGATTTTTAATTAAATCGGGGAAAAATTGCAAAAAGAAAGTTATTAGCAGCAAGCGAATATGCATACCATCCACATCGGCATCGGTAGCAATTATTACATTGTTATAACGAAGATTCTCCATATCCTCTTCAATATTCAATGCCGCCTGCAAAAGATTGAACTCTTCGTTTTCGTAAACAATTTTCTTTGTTAAGCCATAGCAATTCAGCGGCTTACCTTTAAGGCTAAATACAGCTTGTGTATCAACATCGCGACTTTTTGTTATTGAGCCCGAAGCCGAGTCTCCCTCGGTAATAAATATAGAAGTATCTAATCGTCTTTCGTGTTTTGAATTGTAGTGCGCTCTACAATCGCGTAATTTTTTATTGTGTAAGTTGGCTTTTTTAGCTCTGTCGCGAGCCAATTTTTTAATGCCTGACATTGCCTTACGTTCGCGCTCCGAATCTTGAATTCTATGCAAAAGTATTTCGGCTTCTTCAGAGTTTTTATGTAAAAAATCGTCAAGATGTTTTTTTAAGAAATCGAATATAAAGTTACGCACACCTGGTCCTTTAGGTCCAATGTCTTTAGAACCTAATTTTGTTTTTGTTTGCGATTCAAAAACTGGCTCTTCAACTTTAATGGCAATTGCCGCACAAATAGAAGCTCTGATATCGGCTGCATCAAAGTTTTTATTGTAAAATTCGCGTATTGTTTTTACAATACCCTCGCGAAAAGCAGCTAAATGTGTTCCACCTTGTGTTGTGTACTGTCCATTAACAAACGAGTAATACTCTTCGCCATACTGCCTGCCATGCGTCATGGCTAATTCAATATCTTCGTCTTTAATATGAATAATTGGATAAAGACCAGGCGCATTCATATACTCGTTAAGCAAATCGAGCAATCCGTTTTTTGAAATAAACTTTTGCCCGTTAAACATTATTGTAAGCCCGGCATTTAAAAAAGTATAATTGCGCAATAGTACTTCAACATATTCCGATAAAAAGCGATAATTACCAAAAAGCTCCTCGTCAGGATAAAAAGAAGTTAGCACACCGTTTGTTTCTTCGGTGCTTGTAATGGGATAATCTTCAACTACATTACCACGTGAAAAATCAATGGCTTTTACCTCCCCATCGCGAAACGATTTTATATTAAATTTTGTAGATAAAGCATTTACCGCCTTAATACCAACCCCATTTAGTCCTACCGTTTTTTTAAAAACTTTAGAATCGTACTTGGCACCTGTATTCATTTTCGACGATACATCGATAAGTTTACCTAAAGGTATTCCACGCCCATGATCCCGAACCAAGACTTCACGATCGTTAATGGTAATATCAATTTGCTTACCATTACCCATCATAAACTCGTCAATTGAGTTATCTAACACCTCTTTTAAAAGTATATAAATACCATCGTCGCGCGATGAACCATCGCCCAATTTACCGATATACATACCGGGCCTAAGCCTAATGTGCTCCTTCCAATCGAGCGTTTTAATTGTATCTTCTGAATATACTGCCGACATACCTAAGTTTTGCACAAATATATACATTTGATATGCCGATTTAAAGTTGTTTTTTCAACAGGGTGTTGATAACAATATATTTAAACCATGCTATTTTACTTTAACGAAAACCATACAGCTAAATTACTAATTACAATTCTTAAACAAAACTTGCTGAAACACCTATTTTACATGACAATTAATAAAAACAAGTTTCATTTAATGCCAATCAAAAATACTTAGCTACAAAATATATTTTATAATTAAAAAAGTATTTGTATATTTGTACTATTGGTATATGACAATATAATAATACTACAATGATAGATTTTAAACTAGACCCCAGAACTGGCTCTCCATTTTACCGACAAATTATTGATCAAATTAAGTTTGGTATTGCAAGTGGCAATTTAAAAATTGGCGAGCAGCTACCAACCGTTCGTTCCTTAGCTGTTGATTTAAAGGTGAATCTTAACACCGTAGCAAAAGCATACAAGGAGCTTGAGATTCAAGATGTGCTGCAAACTCAACAAGGCACAGGTACTTTTATTAGCAAAGTAGAAATTCAAATTTCAGAAAAGGAAAAGAAACAGAAATTACAAGAAATATGCAATGAGTTTTGCACCATTGCATATAGCTATGGTTTTTCAACCAACGATATTATAAACGAATTAAAAAACAATTAATATAAAACAGACTATGCCTGAGATAATCCCGAAAGCTTTCAGAATAAACACATAATACCAAGATTAACAGCGATCTAACAATCTCGTCATTGTCGCAAAACCCAAAAATATGAAAACTAAAGCTTCGCTTATTGCACCATTGTACGCCATGTTTTTATTTCTGGTAGCCAGTATCATTTGGTTTTTGTTCAGAAACAAAACAAAGGCAATAGCCTAAAGCATAAACAACTTATAAAATTTACAACGAATTCACAACAGAAGATTGCCAAATATAAAAAATACAATGCCAAATATGAATCAGTAAAAATATTTTCATTAAGTTTTACAATATTTGTTATAGAAAAGTAATTGAAAAATGGTGTTTATTCACTGTTTAATCATTTGATTAATTAGCCCTAGTCCGAATGAAGCCCTTCATTCGGATTATTTTTTCACTCTCCTTACACTTAAATTATTTACAAAAGATATAACATTATGGCATACCGTATTCTACTTCATATTTCTTTCTTTCTAATTACAAATAACATTATAGCACAAGACACTACATATATTAAAAATATTATACATAATTTATCATCTGCAAGTATGTATGGCAGAGGATATGTAAAAAAAGGCGACAAAATTGCAGCTAAGTACATTGAAAACGAACTAAAATCATATAATATTCTTCCCTTTAAAGATAGCTACTTTCAAAATGTTACATTCCCTATAAATACTTTCCCTGAAAATATGTCAATTTCAATTAATGCAAAAGCATTAAAAGCCGTTAAACAATTCGTTGTTTCACCAGATTGCCCAAGTATTTCGGGAAAATTTCCAATAGCATTTTTGCCCGAAGCAGCTGACACCTCTCAAGTTATTTTCGATAGTATTATGGCTGTAAATTACAAAGGGAAATTTATTGTCTCCCCTTTTAAAAAGAGAAAGTTAAGTTATGAAAATCCTTTTAAGGCATCAGGTATAATTATTCCAAAATCGAATATTAGCTGGTGGGCATCTACAGGATACAGAGAAGCCAAAGTTCCAACATTATATATAATTGATTCCATTTTAACGGATTCAACAATGACTATATCGCTAAACATTAATAATAAATTCTACAAAAATTATGAGTCGCAGAATGTAGCGGCCTATATTCCTGGCAATGCACAACCCGATTCGTTTATTGTTTTTACTGCACATTACGATCATTTAGGAATTATGGGCGAAGGGAATGTATTTACTGGAGCTAATGATAATGCTAGTGGTGTTGCAATGGTATTAGCATTAGCAAATCATTACAGCAAGAAAGAAACAAAACCTAAATATTCTACTGTGTTCTTGTTTTTTACAGGCGAAGAAGCCGGCTTACTCGGTTCAAAGCACTATATTTATAATCCCTTATTTCCTTTAGAAAATATTAAGGCATTAATTAATTTAGATATGGTGGGTTCGGGAAGCGAAGGCATTGGTATTGTTAATGGAAAAGAAAATAAGTGGATAACCCAAAGGATACAAACTATTAATAATAGAGAAAGCTATTTGCCAAATATTTTAGTTAGAGGTAAGTCATGCAATAGTGACCATTGCTTTTTTCACAAAGCTGGTGTTCCAGCAGTTTTTATTTATACACAGGGTAAAGAACACAAAGAATATCACAATTTAAAAGACACATATGAAAATTTACCACTTACAAAATTTTCTGAACTGCTTAATTTATTAATAAAATTTGCGGAATAAGAATACTGTATTTACACCAATAGTTTAACAGGGTATTAATATTCTGTGTAAACCTTATAAATAAGAAAGGCTTTTCGTTAAAGCGAAACTTATTTTTACAAAAAATCATTATAACAAGTTCAATTCTGTTAAAAATAATTAAAAAATACATAATGGAAATTAAGGGTACAGCAATAAAATCGATTAATAGTTTTGTTTATGACAATTTTAGAGACAAATACCAAGAATGGTATAATATGCTATCGGAAAAAGCTAAAGATATAATGCAAAATTCGTTAAGCAATAAATGGTATCCTATACAAGAAGGTGCTGTTGAACCTACACACAAAATTGCAGAACTGTTTTATGGAGGTGATTCAAAAAAAGCGGCATTTGAATCTGGAAAATACAGCGCTCAAGTTGCCTTGCATGGTATATATAAATTATATGTAAAATTCTCATCTCCTGGGCATGTTGTTGACAGAGGCTCACGCATACTACCTGCCTATTACAAGCCATCGAAAATTATTCAAATACAGCGTGAGAATCAATTAGTGCGCTATGAAATGACTAATTGCGTAGGCATTGACGAGGTTGTAGAGTATAGAATTGCTGGTTGGATGCACAAAGCTCTAGAAATTAGCGGATGTAATACAGCTAATGTGCAAATAAAAGAATCTATAACATCGCACGGAAGGACAATTTTTGAAGCTACATGGACGTAGAAACAATACAAAAACGTATATACAAAAGCGAGAGAATTCAAAATAATTAAATTCTCTAGTTCTATTTTAACCTCATATCCGCAAGTAAAATGTGTAACATTCTGTAAACTAAGCTTTAGTTGTGACACAACTTCGCTGATTTAAGGGTTAAAGAAAATTTCTAGGAATATCTCTTCACCAAAAATATATTTATACAAAATAGTAATTAAAAACATTACTTTTGCGCAAAAAAAGCACATTGAGTTTCGATCCATATAAAACAGACCTGCCCATAACCAGGAGTATTGATAAGGTTAAGCAAAATCTAATTAAAGAAAATACACTAATTGTTCATGCACCACCAGGAGCTGGGAAAAGCACCTTACTCCCATTAGCATTAATGAATGAAAATTGGCTGGTTGGCAAAAAGATTATTATGCTTGAGCCTCGCCGTTTGGCAACAAAAACCATTGCCATGCGAATGGCTGATTTGCTTGGTGAGAAGGTTGGTGAGCGAGTAGGATTTCGTATTCGTTTTGAAAACAACATTGGCGAAAACACGCAAATAGAGGTAGTTACCGAGGGTATTTTAACTCGCATGCTACAAAGCAATAATTCGTTGGATGGAGTTGGCATGGTAATTTTTGACGAGTTTCATGAACGAAGCCTATTTGCCGATGTTGCATTGGCGCTTTGCCGAGAGTCGCAACAAATATTACGTCCCGATTTGCGAATAATGATAATGTCGGCAACACTAGACATGCCTCAACTTACCTCGCTTTTAAAAACCAAATCGGTAGTTAGTGAAGGACGTCAATATCCAGTTGACATTAGATACACAAACACTCAGGATTTAATGATGTTACCCGAACTAACAGCAAAAATTGTTAGTCAAGCAATTAAAGAGGAAGAAGGCGATATACTAGTATTTTTACCTGGCGAGAGAGAAATAAAGGATTGCGAAGCTTTAATTAGAAAGCAAAAAAATAATGTAATAGTATATCCGCTTTACGGACAATTACCACCAGCAAAACAATTTGCAGCCATAATGCCTCGTAAAGATGGCAAGCGCAAAGTGGTACTAGCCACATCTATTGCCGAAACAAGCTTAACTATTCAAGGCATTAAGGTGGTTATAGATTGTGGCTATAGTCGCAATATGTCGTTTAATCCGAGTACAGGCTTATCGAAATTAGAAACCACAGAAAGCACACTTGATGTGGCAGACCAACGCGCCGGTCGCGCTGGTCGTTTAGAACCTGGAGTCTGTTACCGAATGTGGAGCAAAGCAACACACAACAGACTAATAAAACACCGAAAAGCAGAAATACTGGAAGCTGACCTTACATCATTAGTGCTAGATTTGGCGCAGTGGGGAACTGCCGACATCAATTCCTTAACATGGCTTACACCACCGCCTAAAAAAGCGGTTGCCGAAGCCAGTAATTTATTAGAACAACTTGAAGCTACAGATGCTGGACAAATAACTCCACATGGAAAAGAAATGCACAAGCTGCCTTGCCATCCAAGAATAGCACATATGCTTATTATGGCTGAAGATGATGAAATTACCGAATTAGCTACGGACGTAGCAGCCTTACTGGAAGAACGCGACCCCTTAGGCAAGGAAATGGGCATTGATATTAACCTTAGAATTGAAGCATTACGCCGCTACCGAACCGGCACAATAAAAAACAAGAAGTTGTACTTTATTGAAAAAGTAGCGCAACAGTATCGTAAAATGCTAAACATTAACACCGATAATGGTTCGGTTAATCCATACGAAACTGGATTACTATTGGTTTATGCCTACCCCGAACGCATTGCTCATGCTACGCCTGGTAACAATGCCCAATTTAAATTAGCCAATGGCAGCATTGCTGCCGCAGGTCATAAAGACGACCTAGCTCACGAAGCATGGTTAGCCATTGCTCATGTTGTAGATCGCGAAAGCGTTGGTAAAATATTTTTAGCGTCGCCACTAAACCCAACTGACTTGGCACCACTAGTTAAAGACAAAACCCAAATTGAGTGGAACACTAAGAAAGGCGGATTAATTGCCTCGCAAAACAAATGCATTGGTAATATTATTCTGCAAACAAAACCTATTACTAACATAGATAGTGAACAAAAAATAAATGCTATTTCAAAAGCCATAGAAAAAGAAGGCGAATGGCTATTAGACTTTAACAGCGAAGTTGAGCAATGGCAAAATCGAGTGCTATCATTACGCTTATGGCGAAAAGACGAAGATTGGTCCGATGTATCTACATCAAAATTATTAGCCTCTAACAAAGAATGGTTAAGCCCTTATCTTACTCAAGTAAAAAGACCAGAGGATTTAAAAAAGATAAACCTGAAAGAAGTACTTACCAGTAGTTTAAGTTTTGACAAACAGAAGGAACTAAATAAATATGCTCCTGAAAAAATAGAAGTGCCCAGTGGGTCGAAAATAAAACTAACCTACAATGCTAAAGGAGATATTCCTGTTTTGGCAGTTCGTTTGCAAGAGGTATTTGGCTTACAAGAAACACCCACTGTAAACCAAGGGAAAATTAAAGTTTTAATGCATTTATTATCTCCCGGATTCAAGCCGGTACAAATAACAGGCGATTTACCCAATTTTTGGAAAACTATTTATTTTGAGGTGAAAAAAGAACTAAAACAAAAATACCCTAAACACGAATGGCCTGCTAATCCATTGGAGGCAATGCCTATAAAAGGTGTAAAAAAAAGAGGTATTTAAAGTCTATTCTAATAGAAAAAGTATTTACAAGTAAAAACTATTCTTTGAGCTTATTTAACTGTTCTTTGAGCTTTTCCTTTTCTGCCTTTATTTTAGAATTATCTTCAGTTAATTTCTTTACCTGATTATTCAATTCATCTTTTTCTTTCTGCAATTTATCAACGTCTTTTTTAAATTGCACTATCTGTGAAAGATAATCGCTTATTTTAGTGTTAATTATCTGGATATCGTTTATTTTCTCTGACATAGCTTTACTCTTTTATATTTTACAGAAAAATTACTTAATTATTAATTTTGACCCAATCTGCAATAACTTTGGATTTGAAATATTATTCGCCAAAGCTATTTTTTCCCATTGAAAAGGATTATCATACATTGCTTGGGCAATATCCCACAAAGTGTCTCCTTCTTTTACAATGTAAGCAGAGCTGTTTTTTGAAATGACAGCTTCTTTTTCAGGCTCTTGAGCTAATTGCTCACTCCGTTTTTTTTTTAAGTCCACAACTTGTTGATTCAGTTCTGAAATATTTGTTTTTAAGAGCACTACCTCTTCTGTTAAACTATGGTTTACCTCTTTTAGCTGATCTAACTCTGCTTTATTAGAATCAGAAAAAACAAAATTCATTATTAAACCTGCTATACAAAGAACTAAAACAACACTAAAAATAATTATGATATTTTTTTGTGTATTAATTTTCGCGCTTACATTATTAACATGTTTAAGTGCTTCTAAATCGGAATTACATTGTGGGCATTTACTGACATCTGCCTCAATTTGAGCATTACATACAGGACAATTCATATTAACCAAATTTAAGATTATAGTGTAATTTAATAATATTCAGCCATTTAACCAAATTTATATTTGTTTCTTAAATCTGCAAGTAAAATATGTAATATTCGGTAAATTATATATTAGTTGCGGCGCAACTTCACTAATTAAAGAAATGCCAAAAGCTTATAAAGTTTATTTTTATATTTTTGCATTGTGCATCATACAAGGAAACAGAAAAATAATATGAAATTTTTGAAAACAAATATTGATAACATTGCCAAACCAGCAGTATCACTAATATTGCTTGGAGTATTAAAAGGATATATTAATAAGCCAATTGTATTTCTCATTAAATCAAAAATATCTTTTAAAAAATTCAGGAAAAATATTGACATTGATTTGCCAAGAGATTTTATTGATACTAATTCGTTTATTGCTTGGATATATATTCGTTTAAAAGAGAAAATTGGACAAAGAAAAGCATTTGAAATAATTCGTGTTTCAATTTTAAATTCTGGTTTAGCAATTCAACAAGCAAACTTTAGAAATGTAGAAGAAAATAGAACTTTTGAAAACCTTATTAAATATCAGCAAAAAGCAAATAATGAGGGAAGCACGAAATTAAATACAATGAAAATTATTGAACAATCTGAAAATAAATATGAATTCAGAGTGACCAGATGTGTTTTTTTTGAATTATTCACTTATTTGAAAGTTACTGAATTAACCTCTATATTTTGCTCAATAGACAATGCTATTTTTAATTCATATTTGCCAGAAAAATTGATTTTTCATAGAAATGGATTGAATAAGACAATTATACAAGGTAACGAGTATTGTGAATTTGTAATTGAGAATAAAGATAAAACATAACGCACGAACACACAATACGCAGTATAAATAATCCGCAAGTGATGTCGTCAAATCTATTATTAAAAAAACTCTGAAAAAGCAGCACCTCCAACTATAAAAAACGCTTATGAAATTACTTCTGAATTGCTTACCGCCAGCCAATATAAATACCCCATCTATATCTTTATCTATTCTAAAAAAGTTTATGGTAAATAATGGAGTGGAAACAGAAGTGAAATATTGGAATTTCCTTTTATCGGTAATGGACGATTATACTGAAACGGAAGATACTGAAATAAAGATTCTCCCTTTCCTCTCTATTTTGAATGATAAAGACGGCAACGCAAAAGGCAATAGCAGAATAATATCCTTGCTTCAAAAATTAAATCCATCGCTTAAAACTTTGGGCACTGAGTATTACTCTGAATTTTTACAAAACAAGAAAGAAGAAGTATATGAGATTATTGAAAATGAATTAGCCAAAATCGACTTTAATGAGATTACTCTATTTGGTATAACTGCAAAGTACAACCAATGGTTACCGGGAATGATTCTTGCTGAGGAAATTAAAAAAATTGCTCCTAATGTGAAAATTATTGTGGGTGGTTTTGGTAATAGTCAGGTAGCACAAGAAGCCATGAAACTTTGCCAATATTTTGACTTTACTACATGGGGCGAAGGAGAATATCCTTTATTGCATTTGGCTGAGCAATTAAAAAAAGTAACTCCTGATTTAAAATCTACCCCTCGCATAATTTATCGTGAAAACGGTAAAATTACACAATCAAAAAATATTAAGAGCGAGTATCTGGACTTTGACAATTATATTTATCCCGATTACGACGATTATGCAAACAATCATCCCGACTTTAAAGAGAACGACCAAATAAGTATCCCTATAAATACTATTAGAGCTTGCCACTGGGGAAAATGTAAATTTTGCGACTTTAACAAAGGTTATAAACTTCGAATTAGGAGTCCTGAATGCATTGTTAACGAAATAGAACATTTAACCAACAAATATGGGATTACAACCTTCTCTTTTGTTGACAGCGATACTTTTGGCAACTTAGCACATTTCGAAGAATTGCTAAATCGCATAATTAATTTGAAATACAAAAATGAGGAAGACTACCTTTTTTGGGCAGAGATAATTCCAAAAGCACAGTTTAACTCTAAGATTATGGAGAAAATGGCTATTGCCGGTTTCAAAAGTCTGTTTATAGGTTACGATGGGCTTTCTGATTCGCTATTAACAAAAATGAATAAAAGCAATAGCTTCTCCGATAATATATTCTTTGTAAAAGACTCCATAAAAAATGGAATTAATCCTTTAATAAATGTAATTCAGCATGTACCTGACGAAACCGAAGAAGATGTTCAAGAATGCACAAATAATCTTCATTTTTTACGATTCTTTTACAACAATAAATTAATTCCGTTTATGCATACCTATGTTAGCTTGGTTCTGTCGTCGATGACAAAATACTATACCTCAATGGATTCCGATGAGCGAGCTAAATATAACCAAGACGATTATAGCTATTTGTTACCAGATTATTTCTCGTGTAACGAAAACCGCTTTCACTTATTCCGCTACGAAAAGAATATTCACAATAATATTAAAGAATGGGATAAGCTAATAGAGACTGAAGCCTACTACAAAGCCAATATATTTAGCTATAAAATGCTGCAAAACAATGGCATTTATTATTATACCGAATATTGCAACGACGAGGAAATTGCCAGCATAGTATTTAGCGAACCTGAATATGTATCTATCCTGAAAACTACACAAACAAGAGTTTTTACCTTAACAGATTTACATACTGAATTAAAAAAAGAGTATCCTAATATTTCATTAGATCGATTAATAGAAATAATAGGAAACTTGAAATCGTCGTATTTAATTTATTGTAATGCTGAGTTTTCTAATGTTGTTCCGCTTATAGAAATCAAAAATTAACACTATTCATTTACTGACTCCCACAAAAACTTACTAGCTAGCGTTTTATACGGTCTCCACTTTTCTGATATTTCAATAAGCTTTATTCGCAGCTCTTTCTTTTCTAAATCTAAAGAATACCACTTTTTCATATGGGTTTGTATTCCTAAATCGTCAACCGGAAAAACATTTGGTCTGTCCATAGGGAACATTAATATCATTTGAACTGTCCATGTACCAACTCCTTTTATTTGAGTTAAGTAGACAATTACTTCCTCATCAGTCAATTCGTTTAAATGCTCAAATGATACATCATTATCTAAACTAAACTGCGCTACATTTCTAATATACTTTACTTTAGAGTTTGATAAACCCACGCTTCGTAGTTTTGCATCTTCAAAATTCAGAACATGCTCAGCACTTGGGTAAGCATTGCTAAATAAATCGGTAAAACGTTTCCATATTACACGCACTACCTTAACCGATAATTGCTGCGAAACAATTGAATTAAGCAGCCATAAATAAATATCGACACTGGGTGTGGGCTTTATTTCAGTTTTAACCGTTGCTATAGCCGTTTTCAGAATTGGGTCTTTTTTGGCAAGCAATAAAGCTATTTCACTGTAAGGTTTTTTAGTCATTTCTCAAAAAAAAATCACAAAGGTATAAATTGGTTTCTACCTAAATTGAATGAATTAGCCCGACTGAACAATTCCCCTAGCTTAGCATAGGTATAATCCAACACAAATATAGCTCCTTATAGGCATAATCCAATAAATAATCATTTTCAACCATTTGGTCAAACCTTTTTGTTTAATTTTTTGGTTAGTATATGAATATGTTATTAATTTGCATTAACCACTTGGTTAAACCCTACGGATAACTATTTAATTAGGATGACAGAAAAGGAGAAACTTACAGAGGACAAAATTGCAGAAGCAGCACGCGAAGTATTCATTGAGAAAGGAATGGCAGGCGCAAGAATGCAAGAAATTGCAGATCGGGCAGGCATAAACAAGTCCCTACTTCACTATTATTTCAGGTCGAAAGAGAAGCTTTTCAATTTTATATTTTCGAAAATAATTGATCGCGTTGGCATAATGTTTCAAAATATTATGCAAGAGGGCGTTTCTATTGAAGATAAACTAAAAGGTTTTGTTAGTACCTATATTGATGTGCTAATGAAAAATCCATTTTTACCCAATTTTATTTTTAACGAACTAACACGTAACCCCGAAGCCATTTTCGATCATTATAAAAATGCAAATATAGAGCCAAGCAAGTTTTTTAAGCCTCTTGAAAATCAACTTGCTGCAGAAAAATATAATATAAATCCACAAGATTTTATGATCAATGTAATTTCAATGGTGATTTTCCCAATTGCAGCAAAGCCTATTATAAAACAAATAGTTTTTGAAGGAGACGAAAAAGCTTACAAAGCATTTATGCAATTAAGAAAAGAAAGCATTGTAAAGTTTGTATTAAGTGCTCTTGAAGGGTACAAGGAATAAATTAAGGAATGAGTGAATGCTTGAATGAAAGAAAAAATTGCAAACAAACACATAAACCATGACCGAAAAAGAAGTATTTATTAATCAACAAAAAGCAAGAACTAAGAAATTTGCTATTGATGTAATTAAATTTTGCGATTCGTTAAAAGCATACAAAGCATCATCTGTTATAACATATCAATTGGTTAAATCAGCAACATCAACTGGAGCAAATTACAGAGCAGCCTGTCAAGCGAGATCCAAAAATGAATTCTTTAGTAAAATATGTATTGTTGTTGAAGAAGTTGAAGAAGCAAGCTACTGGCTAGAAATAATTGAAGAAGCAAAACTATCCAAAGAAAAAACTGATCTAGAATATCTTCTAAAAGAAGCTGAGGAGTTAACTAAAATAATGGCAAAAGCTAAAGCTTCAACTAACAATAAAAATTAATTATCATGAGCTCAATAAATCAGAATATCGCTGAACCATTTTACAATTCTACTAATGAATTACTTAATTATATTTTCATTCGACCATTCAACCATGCAATAGCTCACTCTTTCATTCATTCAATAATTCAAGCATTCTCTCATTCTCTAATTGTCTTATTAAAACTTACACTTGCTTTACTTTTAGCTCTAATAAGCTTAAAGGCAGAGGCCCAACAAACCATCACACTACAAATGTGTCATGAAAGTGCCGATTCACTCTATCCATTGGTATTTCAAAAAGATAAGCTTGCAGCAATTAATACCCTCGAATTAAAAAATTTAAAATCGGAATATTATCCTTCTTTAAATTTAAATATGAGATTTTCGTATCAGTCGAAAGTTACCGAAGTGCCAATACCTGCAGCCGGCATAGGCATGGAAAGCCCTACTGTACCACACGAGCAGTATGGAGCAAGCGTTGACCTTAATCAAATTTTATACGATGGCGGAACCATTAAAAATGCGAAAAACGTGAATCTCTTAAAAACCAAAGCCGAAATTCAACAGGTTGAAGTTGATATGTATAGAGTTAAAGAACAAATTACACAAGTTTACTTTTTATGCCTTATTCTACAAGAAAACCAAAAAATAATTAAGCTTACTCATGAAAATATTACTGAACAACGAAGTGTTATAGTTTCCTCGGTTAAAAATGGGGTTGTTAATGCATCTGAATTAGATAATTTGGATGCAGAAATTCTTAAACTAGAACAACAAATAATAGATATAAACAGTCAAAAGAAACAGGCGTTAAAAGTTTTAGGTAAGTTTTCGTGCATTGACATTGGCTTTGCTAATAAAATAAAAACTCCAACAATTGAGTCGCACAAGAATAGCACAATTTTTCGACCCGAACATCAGCTATTTGTTCAACAAACAGAATTATTAGATGCCAATATAAAACTTACAGGGACACAACGCTTACCTAAAGTAATGGCTTTTGGTTCGGCAGGCATGGGTTACCCCGGATTAAATATATTTAGTGGGGAATTACAGCCCTATTACATTGTTGGGGCGCAATTAAAATGGAACATATGGGATTGGAAACAAACCCGCCGCAGCAAGGAACAGTTAAGCCTTCAAAAACAAATAATTACAGATAATAAAAACACTTACAATAAAAACTTAGATATTCAGTTAAGTGATGCCGAAATTAAAGCTGAAAAATTAGAACAACTCATAAGCAAAGATATAGAGATTATAAATCTTCGAAAGAAAATTACTAAACGATCTGCTTCACAATTGAAAAACGGCACCATCAATTCTGCCGATTATCTTATGGATATAAACGCTGAAAAACAAGCCCTAATAAATTTACAGTCAAGAGAAATACAACTAATTCAATGTAAAATAGATTTACACTCTTTAGCCGGAAAACCATTATTCAATAATTAAAACTAGGAATCATGAAAAAAATAAAAAACTCAATTGTCATTCTACTTCTCACATTAAGCATAATTGCTTGTGAATCTGACAATTTAAAATCAGATGCGTTTGGAAACTTCGAGGCTGATGAAACATTAGTTTCCTCTGAAATGAACGGAAAACTACTAATATTTAATATTGGTGAAGGTGAGGTTATAGAGAAAGGTGAAATTACAGGACTTATAGATACAATTATACCCGCCCTACAACTAATTGAGATTGAAGCTCAAAGAGGCAAAATAAGCGCAAACATAAAAAGCATTGATGCACAAAACAACATACTACTACAGCAAAAAGAGAATCTGGAAATAGACCTTAGCAGAGTAGAAAACATGAAAGCCTCAGGCGCTGCCACTCAAAAACAATACGACGATATTACTGGTCAGTTAAAACTTATTAATAAGCAAAAAGCAGCAAATAACACACAAAAAGTAGCAATTCAAAAAGAATTTGAAATACTAGTAGCCAAAGAACTGTTAATTGAAGAGCTGCTAAATAAATGTCGTATTAAAAATCCTGCAAAAGGAACCGTAATAGAGAAATACGCAGAGCTAGGTGAAATTACCACAGCCGGTAAACCACTTTACAAAATTGCTAATCTGAAAAAAATTATTTTGCGAGCTTATATTTCAGGTGGGCAATTACATGCAGTAAAAAACGGACAAGGATGCAAAGTACTAATTGACAAAGGCAAAAAAGAGTTTTTAGAATATAAAGGAAAAGTAACCTGGATATCGAGTCAAGCGGAATTTACTCCAAAAATTATTCAAACTAAAGAAGAAAGGGTAAATATGGTTTATGCCATAAAAATAGAAGTTATTAACGATGGCAAAATAAAAATGGGAATGCCTGGTGAAGTAATATTTTAAAAACAACATCACAAATAAATATCCTCGGGGCAAGCCCACGAGGCATTAAAATTCAAAAAAAACAAATTTCAAATCTCAAAACAAACAAATAAACAAACGAGGCAAGCCTCGAATAATTAAACCAAAAAGAGATTAAACTTAAATGTAATCCGAAATGCCATGAATTTATCTGCTGCAATTTACCCGAATAAACAAATGCTATTAGACACTGGTATTAGCAAAAACCTCAATGTATTGTTATATGGCCAAGTATCAAAAAACCTTATTAAAGATACAAGTAAAGCCGTTGGTAAAAATGGTAAAATATACATTATAGGACGCGATGGATCATTAACCACATATAAAAAATTTACAAAAAAGAAATACGAAAATAGAATAATAATTAACCCTTTTTTTTATAATCTACCCATAAATTCAGTCGATTACATTTTGACTTTTAATGCAAAACTCGATTATGTGAATGTGGCAACATGGGCAGAACATGGGCACTCAATTTTAAAAGAAAAAGGCGAGGTAATTATTTTTGACGACACAAATACATGGGACGAATTAATAATTCTGTGCCAGCAAACACCACTATTCAAACATATTAAAAACAATAAAATTTTAAAATTTGGTAAAATCTAGTTAGAGCCTGTCCACAGAGTCAGCTTTTTATTATCGGAGCAAAATAGCCCCGAAGTGCCTGCTTGGCGTCAGACAGGCATAATTGTCAAGCTAACAAAAGGCTTACGCCCTTACAGGGCTGTTATTAAGACTCTTAGATTACCCTGCGCGCTGCACAGGGCTAATGCTTTATGGCTTTCAGCCTTTTTTAGCATGGAAGACTATAAGCAAACAGCCAAGGGCAACGCCCTAGGAGTGTTGAAAGGTAAGGTTTTAGCGCATTACGACGCAAAGCTAATTTAAAAAGCAGAGTATGCCTAAAACGCAATTATTGAGATTTGTTTAATTTATAGACAAACTCTAATTAATGCACGAATTGAAACCATGATTAAAATAAACCAAATATCGAAAAATTACGAGACGGTAAAAGCTCTTAAAAATGTTAGTTTTACAGTAGATGAAAACGAACTATTCGGACTAATTGGCTCCGATGGTGCAGGCAAGACTACACTTTTTCGAATACTTACCACATTGCTATTAAGCAATGAAGGCAGTGCAACTCTTAATAATATAAATGTAAAAAACGATTATAAAAAAGTACGTGAAATAATTGGCTATATGCCTGGTAAATTTAGTCTTTATCAAGATTTAAGTGTTGAGGAAAACCTTAACTTTTTCGCCTCAGTTTTTAATACTACTATTGAAGAAAACTATGATTTAATTGCTGACATATACAAGCAAATTGAACCTTTCAAAACGCGAATAGCCGGTAAGCTTTCAGGTGGTATGAAACAAAAACTTGCTCTTTCGTGTGCTTTAATTCATAAACCTAAAATTTTAATTCTCGACGAACCAACTACTGGTGTTGATGCTGTTTCACGTATGGAATTCTGGCAAATGCTAAAACGCTTACAAACAAAAGGCATTACAATATTAGTTAGTACACCATATATGGATGAGGCAGAAATGTGTGACAGAGTAGCCCTTATACAAAATGGAGAAATTCTAAGTATCGACACACCTAAGGGGATAACAAATAGTTTTCCATATAAACTACACGCAATTTCAGCAGACAATAAATACCAACTGATTAAAGATTTGCGTAATCATGACAATGCCAGAACAGTTTTCCCTTTTGGCAACTCTGTTCATTTTACAACAGCAAATAATAACTTAAATGAGGAGGAACTTTATAACTACTTAATGACAAATAATCATACTAATATTTCGATTATAGAGACCACACCAAACATTGAAGATTGTTTTATGGAGTTAATGAAACCCTCACGAGGGTAGCGTTTATATTCCTATGTTGTAGCTGAATACAAATAATTAACTAGATGAGTTTATAAGAAGAATACAAATAGTATTATAAAATGAACAATAGAAAAGTAGAAATTAAAGCTGTTAACCTTACCAAGAAATATGGCAAATTTATTGCCAACGATAAACTGAACTTTGAGGTTTATAAAGGCGAGATTTTTGGCTTTCTGGGTGCCAACGGTGCAGGAAAAACAACAGCAATTCGCATTCTTTGCGGATTATCGAAGCCCACCAGTGGAGATATTACCGTAAGTGGCTTTGATGTTTACAAACAAACCGAAGAAATAAAAAAGAATATAGGCTATATGAGCCAAAAATTCTCGCTTTACGAAGATTTAACTATTGCAGAGAATATTGAACTTTATGGTGGCATTTATGGCTTGTCGCGTAAATTTATAAAAGAACGCACCAACCATTTACTAGAGAAACTACAAATAATGGAACATAAAAATACGCTTATTTCATCGTTACCTTTAGGCTGGAAACAAAAGCTTGCATTTTCAGTAGCCATATTTCATGAACCGCGAATAGTATTTTTAGATGAACCAACAGGCGGCGTTGATCCCATAACAAGAAGACAGTTCTGGGATTTAATATATGAAGCATCGAGCCAAGGAATTACAGTTTTTGTGACCACACACTATATGGATGAGGCAGAATATTGCGACCGTGTTTCCATTATGGTTGATGGTAGAATAGAAGCATTGGACACTCCCGCAGTATTAAAAGAAACCTATAAAGTAAGTAATATGAACGATGTATTTATTAGAATTGCACGACCAGACTTTATAATTAACAATGAATAATGGACAATAGGTAATGAGTAAATAAAAAATATTCCTTTGTGTATCTCTGCGTAACAACACAAAAAAACATTAGGCAAAGCTTCGCTAAGCAACACAAAGCATAACTAGCTTTATAATACTAATAACAATATGAAAAGATTTTTGAGTTTTGTAAAAAAAGAATTCCATCATATATTTCGTGATACTCGAAGTCTCATTATTATTTTTGGAATACCCATAGCTGAAATACTAATTTTTGGGTTTGCCATTAATACCGATTTAAAAGATGCTCGTATTGCTATTTTAGATTATTCTAAAGATGCAACTACCCAACGTTTGACCAATAAAATACTATCGTCTGATTATTTTATTTTGGATAGATACCTTGAATCGGAAAATGAAATAGAAGAAATATTTAAACAAGGAGAGATAAAAGAAGTAATTATTTTTGAGCAAAACTTTGGCAAAAAATTCGAAAAAGAAGGCAAGGCTACTATTCAACTAATTCTTGATGCATCGGAACCCAATACTGCAAATATGCTGAATGGATATACACATAGCATTATAAACGATTTTGTACAAAAAGAGAACAATCTAAATCAACATAATATTAGCATCATACCCACTGTTCGCATGTATTATAATCCTGACCTAAAAAGTGTTTTTATGTTTGTGCCTGGCACTATGGCAATAATACTTCTGCTTATTTCTGCACTTATGACCTCAATTACCATTACACGCGAAAAAGAATTGGGCACTATGGAAATATTGTTAGGCTCACCTTTAAAGCCAATGCAAATAATACTAGGTAAAGTAACCCCATATTTAATATTGTCGTTGGGTAATGTAGCTACAATATTAGGATTAGCATATTTTGTTTTTGGCTTACCTATTGAAGGAAGCCTAATACTGCTTATAGCAGAAAGCACGCTATTTATATTACTATCGCTATCACTCGGCATTTTAATTTCTACAGTAAGCAAAACCATGCAACAAGCTATGCTTATTTCCATGATTGGTTTAATGATGCCTAGTATGTTGCTATCGGGCTTCATATTTCCTGTAGAAAATATGCCTGATATATTATACTATATAAGTTTTATAATGCCTCCACGCTGGTTTATCGACATTGTAAAAGCTATAATGATAAAAGGAAGTGGCTTTGATTTAATTTGGAAAGAAACCTTTATACTTATAGGAATGACAATGTTTTTTATCGCCCTGAGTGTTAAAAAGTTTAAGATAAGACTGGAATAAGAAATAGGCAGTAAGCAGTCCTCAGCAGGCAGTCTTCAGTAGGGAAATTATAGTAATTAAAATATATATTAAAACTTAAACAATGGGATTTAGGGAATTACATGCATACAAAAAAGCGTTTAGCTTAGCAATGCAGATATTTAAAATCACAAAAGCTATCCCTACAGAGGAGAAATATTCATTAACCGACCAAATAAGAAGATCTTCTCGATCAGTGTGTGCGAATATTGGTGAAGCTTATAGAAAAAGAAGATATCCCAAACACTTTGCTAGTAAACTAAGCGATTCAGATAGCGAAAATACAGAAACACAAGTATGGCTCGATTTTTCTCTTTCGTTAAAATACATTAAAGAAGGCACTTATAAATCATTATTGCAGAATCAGAAGAAGTTGGAAAACCACTTAACTATATGATAAATAATCCAAATAAGTTAAATTAAAAAAACTGTTAACTGAAGACTGTAGACTGCAAACTGACGACTTAAAAAATGAGGACAATTACATTTTTACTTCAAAAAGAATTTAGGCAAATAAGGCGTAACAAAACCATATTACCTATAATTTTTGTATTGCCAATAATTCAATTACTAATATTAGTACATGCCACAACATTTGAGATAAAAAACGTTAATCTATGCATAGTAGATATGGACATGAGCAACACTTCGCAGCAATTAATAAATAAATTGGAAGGTTCAAAGTTTTTCGAAATAACAAGCACAACATTCTCGTACAACGAAGCCGAAAAACAGCTTGCAAACAATAATGCTGATATGTTAGTGTACATTCCACAAAATTTTGCTCGTAATTTAATAAAACAAAAAACAGCCACAGTTCAGTTTATACCTAATGCAATAAATAGCAATTTTGCTACTCTAGCATTCTCCTACGCCTCAAATGTGGTAATGAATTTTAATAAAAGTATTACCGTTGATTGGGCTGCACACATTTCGCCACAACCCATTAAACAAATTGAAACAAAGGCAAGGTATTGGTATAACCCCGAATTAAATTACAAGTGGTATATGTATCCTGGTATAATGGTTATTCTAATAAGTATGATAGGTATTTTCCTTACAGGTTTAAACCTAGTACGTGAAAAAGAGATTGGAACCAGTGAACAATTAAATGTTACACCAATAAAAAAATACCAGTTTATAATTAGCAAATTACTACCCTTTTTAATTATAGGTTTATTTGAATTAATACTTGCTACAGTTTTAGGTAAAATAGTTTATGGTGTTCCTTTATTAGGAAATATTTGGGTATTGGTAGGGTTTACGTTTATTTACCTGTTAGTAGTATTAGGAATTGGGCTATTTATATCGACCCTTGCCGAAACACAACAACAAATGATGTTTATTGCATTCTTTGTTGTGATAGTGTTCTTACTGCTTAGCGGAATTTTTACTCCAACAGAAAGCATGCCGGTTTGGGTTCAGAAATTTAATTTAATTAACCCTCTTTCATATTTTATGAAAGTTATTAGAATGATTATGCTAAAAGGTGCTAGCTTTAAAAACTTAATAAATGAATTTATTTCATTAAGTATTTATGCCGTTGCAATTTTAGGCTTAGCCATTTTTCGCTATCGTAAAACGGCATAACAAAACCATAAACATAGCCATATGAAACTGACCATGTCTGAGATAAATATTGAGACACATACAAGCATGATTAAAATGTGTGCCAAATCAAAGCATTGTCGAAAATTTTAAACAGATGAAAACTACTAAAATTGCACTATATAAAATATTCAGAAGAATGGGAGTTCATCGCGAAGAGTTATCAATAAACACTGATTTAAATAGCGATTTATTTTTCGACTCGGACGATATGAACATTTTTCTATTCTTTTTAGAGACAACATTTAAAATAGATATCACTGAACCGGAAATACCGCAATTGCAAACCGTAAATACTGCAATTAGTTTTATAGAAAAGAAGACAGGGTTACAATAAATTTAATTTTAATTTCACAAAAGGTCTGCTAATTAACTTAGCGGTCTTTTTTAGGCTTTCCATTTTTTTGAAATAACAAAACCCGAAATGGCTACAACGGAAGCATAGATAACATAAACTATCTCAAACAAAAGCAGATAAGGCAAGTACTTCTTGTGACCAAAAAAATTGTCGGTAATATAGAAAAACAAGCCATCTGCAAGAAACTTAACCACGAATAACAAAAGCAAAGGCTCATAAAACTGAATATCTTTAAACAGCAATAAAACTCCAATAACCTGAAGAACACAGGCCACAAAAACAACTATAGCAGTAAAAACAGTATCGCCATCATTATAACCACCAACTTTGGAAACCCACCTTTGCCGCTGTTTAAAAAAAGCTTTTAAACCCTTTGTTGGCATCGTTTCCACAACAGCTGATTTCGACTTTAAAAAATGAATGTCATCAGGGTATTCCTTTTTAATATTATGCAATAAAAACACATCGTCACCCGATATATATTTATCATTAAGAGGATTCACTAACTCTGAAAAAACTTGTTTTGGGAAAGCTAAATTTGCACCGTTGCACATAATTGCACGACCTATACCTGCTGCACCAGCTGTACTCATAATTAAACTAGAAAACTCCAATTGTTGAAAACCTGACAACAAACCCCTACCCTTTTTCATTAGTACAGGTCCAATAATCAATTTAGGGTTTTGGTCCTGGTAAAAATTAACAATAGTTGAAAGCCAGTTAATTTTATAAGTACAATCTGAATCAGTAGTAACAATTAAATTACTATCTGAATATTCGATTGCCTGTGTTAAAGCAGATTTTTTTCCTTGCTTATCGTTTTCAAGATAAATTATACGATTGTGTTCCTTAGCCATTAATTTTACAATGGCATCTGATTGATCGGTAGAATTATCATTAATGGCAATAATATTAAAACTTGTGGTTTGAATATTTTGAGCAAGTAAGCTTTTCAAACATTCTTTTATTGACTCTTGCTCATTATAAAAAGGAACAATTACACTTACTTTAGTAGCAAAGATAGTTTTGTTTGGCTCAAAGACATCTGTCTTTTGCCAACCAACCATAAACCAAACCATTAAGGCAGAATATAAAATAGCACTTACAACTGCAAATAACCAATACCATGAAAATAAATCCATATCTCACAATTTGAAACCCTCATTGAGGTATCTATTTATAAATAATCATCATCACAACCTACCCAAATAAATCGAGAGGAAAACCCAAATGAATTTGTTCATACAATGATTACATTAATAAAAAATAATTACTTAACTAGTGTCCCTAACTAATCTGGTTCTTTTCTAATTAACAGATGTATAGCTATATCACTCATTAATCATAATAGAGCTACTAATCAATAAAGAAATGAAATAAATTTAAGGCTTTTTATAAACTTGGCAATAAAAAAAATGGATTTCAGTTTACAATAAACTAAAATCCATTTTCATAACTAGGGTTCACTATTAAATAATACTTACATTACTCCTTATTCTCTGGTGCTGAATCTGTGTTTTGTTTTTTATGTGGATAGCGTCTTTTATGTACCACTTTTTTAGGAGCAGGCTTTTCTGTTTCCTCCGTTCTATTTGCCTCATGTGGCTTTACTACTTTCTTTGGTCCAGAATGGTCATTTCTTTTACCCATTTCTCTACGCATATTTTTCACATCGCGCGAAAGCGATGATCTAATTTTACGAAAGGAAAGATCTAAATCATCTTTTTGATTCATCATACCAACCTCAAGCATTTGCTTTATTCTTGATATTCGGAATAAATTTATTGACGAAACAACAAGAGCAATTATTGCTACAATTGCTATCACAGTCCAAACCATTGCATTACTTATAAAAATATTTCCATCTGCCGCATTGGCATTAATCGTTAGAGCTAATCCTAAGCTCAAAAAAACATATTTCAATCTCATTTTCTAAAAGTTTTTTCACCATGTTGAGATATTCTTTCCCTGCCTATCGGCAAGCAGGCATTTCTAACATATGTATCTCAGCCATGGGCTGTTTCATTTAATTTTTTTCAGTTGGCGAACCAACCATTAATTTTTTAATTAGAATCCGAAAAATAATTTTCCAATTCCAAAATAAATAAGCATGCCAATCACATCATTTGTTGTAGTAATAAAAGGACCTGTGGCTAAGGCGGGGTCAATTTTCATTCTGTTCAAGGCAAGTGGTACAAAAGTACCGAACAAGGATGCAAAAATTATTACTGAAATTAACGCTGTACTTACCGTAAATGTTAAAGCATACGAATCGCTATAAAAAAGATTAAAGACAAAAAGCAACACGCTGCAAATTACACCATTTAATAAGGCTACCGATAGTTCTTTAAAAAGTTTTTGCGAAGTAGATTCAAAACCTAATGAATTATTTGCTAAACCCTGTACAACTATAGAACTCGATTGAATTCCTACATTCCCAGCCATTGCAGCAATAAGCGGAATAAAAAAGGCTATTTTTGGGAAAGTTTGTAATGCACCTTCAAAAACACCGATAATCATGGCTCCAAAAATACCACCAACAAGCCCTATTAGTAACCAAGGAATTCGAGCTCTAGTAAGCTGAATAACAGTATCCGAAGCCTCAACATCGCTACTAATACCTGAAATCATTTGATAATCTTTTTCAGCTTCCTCTTTAATTACATCTACAACGTCGTCAATAGTAATTCTACCCTTAAGCCGCCCTATACTATCCACAACAGGTAAAGCAACTAAATCATACTTCTCCATAACTTGCGCAACCTCTTCCGATTCTGCATCTGTTTTAACCGAAATAACATCAGTATCACAAATATTCTTCACTTTTGTTTTTCCATCGGCTAATAACATTTGCTTTAATGTTAAAGTACCTGATAACATATTATCATCATCAGTTACAAAAACAAAGAAAATTTCATCAACTTCTTCGGCCTGTCGGCGAATCTCTTCCAAACAAGCAGTAACATTTAAATTCTCGTTTACCGAAATAAGTTCTTTTGCCATTAAACCACCGGCAGTATCCTCATCGTATGAAAGTAGGTCAACAATATCACCAGCCTGTTCAATATCTGCAATATGCGAAAGAACCTCATCTTGCTTTTTCTCAGATAGTTCTCCAATAATGTCGGCGGCATCATCAGAGTCCATATTTTCAATGAACGATTTAGCTATTTCCTCACCAGAAAGGTAACTTAGAAATCGCTCCCTCACATCCTCTTCTAACTCAACAAGAAGATCAGATGCTAAATCAGTATTTAAGTGGAGATAAACGTAACGCGCCTCTTCAACATTTAACTCATCAAAAATTTCAGCAATATCAGCAGGGTGCAAATTCTGCGTCAACTCCTTTATCAGTTTTATATCCTCTTGCTGAACAGAGCCTTTAAGGGCATCTAAATAATCTCTGGTTAATTCAAAACGCATAATTTTCCGCTTTAAGAATTTTGTTTAAGAAGTGCTTCCACTTTGTTTGTCAAATCAAAAAACTCCTCAACTGAAAGTTGCTCAGGTCGTTTCCTAAAAATCTCATCTTCGGGCTTCAAATTTAATAAAATACTTTTTAAACTATTCGATAAAGTTTTTCGCCTTTGATTAAAGCCTGTTTTCACAACCCTTTTCAATAGTTTTGCATCACAAGGAAGCTCTAAATTATCTTTTCTTACAATACGAATAACACCCGATTTCACTTTCGGTGGCGGTATAAATACATCTTCATTTACTGTGAATAAATACTCAATGTCGTAATAGGCTTGAAGTAGCACACTTAAAATTCCGTATTTTTTCGATCCATGTTTAGATGCAACTCTTTCAGCTACTTCTTTCTGAAACATACCCACCATTTCAGGTACTAATTCTTTAAAATCGATAATCTTAAAAAGAATTTGACTGGAAATATTGTAAGGAAAATTTCCAATTATGGCAAATTGTTCCTTAAAATACTCGCTTAAATCAAGTTTTAGAAAATCGGCTTGGATAATTCTATCCTGCAAGGCTGGAAAATTAGCCTTCAAATATGCAATTGAATCCCTATCTATTTCAACAACATGAAGATCAAGTTCTTTGTTGGCAAGCAAATACTTAGTAAGAACACTCATGCCCGGACCTATCTCAAGCACGGTTCTTGGAGAATTTTCAGTTAAACTTGATGTAATATTACGTGCAATATTCTCATCGTTTAAAAAGTGTTGCCCTAAATGTTTTTTTGCCCTTACATTATTCATATATCCTATACCTTATTCAGGGCGCAATTTACACTTTTGGTTTCACATACTAAAACACAAAGCCTATATTTGCCAAATACATGGCAATAAGCAAAAAAATATACCTATTAGGAAAAATACTTGTAATAGTACTTTGTATCCTTTTTATTGGATATAAACTATGGAACGAAGCTCAATCAAACAGTCTATTTGAAGCGTTTTATTACATTCAAAAAAATAAAATTTGGATAGTTGTTTTAGTATCTCTCATGACAATTCCAAACTGGGGAATTGAAGCTATTAAATGGAAATTTATTATTAAAAAACTTCAGGCTATTTCATTTACAAGTGCCTTTAAAGCAGTACTAGCAGGCATTACCGTATCAATATTTACACCTAACAGAGTAGGTGAATTTGGAGGACGAATACTTGCCTTAGATAGAAAAAACAGAGTAGCAGGAGTATTTGCAACTTTACTTGGAGGTTATGCTCAATTTCTAATCACATTAATTATAGGTATAATTTCTTTGCCTTTATATTTGCATAAATTCCCATCGCAATTGCCATTAAATATAGAGTTCCCAATTATTTTTCCTATTTGCATTGTAGTAATATTTGCCCTTTTATTCGTCTACTTAAAAATAAAGTTCTTTGCCAAATTTTTAGAGCTCCTTATTAAGAATGTAAAGAAAAAACGATTTGTCAGTTTTTTAAAAGATTACACACCTGTAGAATTACTGAAAATACTAATATTTAGCCTTTTAAGATTTTTTATTTTCACTTGTCAATTTTATCTACTTTTAAATTTCTTTGGTGTTTCACTTTCTTTTTTTCAAGGATTAGTAAGTATAAGTCTAATATATTTTATTATGACCATTATTCCTGTAATATCACTTTTCGAATTTGGAATTAGAGGTTCAGTTGCCATACTAATTTTAGGCGTTTACACACCATTTAGTCTAGGCATAATATCTGCATCAATACTTTTATGGATTATTAATCTAGCTCTTCCAGCTCTAGTTGGCTCTTTTTTACTGTATCGATATAAAATTTAATACGAATAAATTATGTTGGATATCTTTTTAACTGCCCTTGGTTGCACATTAATACTAATAGGTTTAATAGGTTGTGTAATTCCTATTGTACCTGGACCACCACTAAGTTTTTTAGGAATGCTATCGTTGGAATATACGCTATGGGGAAACTTTGATTCAGATACACTTTGGACATTTGGGTTAATTGCGGTTGTAGTTACCGCCCTAGATTACATTGTTCCAATTTGGGGGACAAAAAAATTTGGCGGTAGCCGTGCCGGCATATGGGGAGCATCAATTGGACTGCTAATTGGACTGTTTTTTGGTCCTTTAGGAATAATATTTGGACCTTTTATTGGGGCATTCATAGGAGAATTAACACAAAAAACAGCTACCGATAAAGCTCTAATTGCTGCCTTAGGATCATTTATTGGCATATTAATGGGGGTAATTTTAAAGTTAATAGCATCGGGTTTTATGACATATTACTTTATTATTGAACTTTTCTTTTAGTTTCATCGATTATAGGCATTAACTTTAAAAATAAACTATTAATTTTAGATCGTTAAAATCCAAACTATTAATAAATGAAAACACTAGTAATATTTGCATCCAGACATGGAAGCAGCGAAAAAGCAGCAAATATGCTGAAAGTAAAAATAAATGGCAACGTGAAAATTCATGATATAAAAAAAAGAAACCTACCCAATTTAAATGATTTTGACGCAGTAATAATTGGAGGCTCTATACATGCTGGTGTAATTCAAAGTAAAATAAAAGATTATTGCCAAAACAATTCTGAGCAACTCTCAAAAAAACACTTAGGTCTTTTTTTATGCTGTATGGATAAAGAAAAAGCACAAATGCAATTTGAAAATGCATTCAGTGAGAATTTAAGAAAACATGCTTTAACAACAAGTCTTTTTGGCGGAGAATTTGTGTTTGAACGTATGAATTGGTTCGAAAGATCGGTTGTGAAAAAAGTGGCTGGAGTTTCTAAAAGCGTTTCTAAAATTGACCAAGCTGCCATTGATCGTTTTGCTGAAAAATTTAATCTCTTACCAAGTTAGATACTGGTGTCAAGTTAAGCATAAACTAACGCCCAAATAATCGTTCTTTCTCTGTTCTGCTTTATTATAAAAATGTGCGTAGCTATGGCTATGCTTATTATTTCTAATTTTACTTAAATAAGCAATACCTGCCCCGTTTTTTTTGGGGTCGCAGTGCGATTATGTTGCAAATGAGAGTATTAATTAGTTTTAGCATCTTTTAAATCAGCGAAGTCGCGTCGCGACTATTACCTAGCTTACAGAATGTTACACATTTTACATGTTGATATAAGGATTTTACAAAAAAAAATAATTTCGTGTAAACCGTAATTTTACACTTAACATATCAATAGGCAATATTTCATATATGCCTAATATAGATATTTAATCTAAACAAAATATCAGAAAAACCGTTGACTTAGCGCATAAATACTGATATTTACAACAAAATTAAAAGATGAAAACAAGCGGAAAACTAATGGATCCTATTGGCAGACTAATGGGATTAAGATACAAATCGCACCCGTGGCACGGAATAGATTTAGGAGACAAAGCTCCTGAATTAGTAAATGCTTTTGTTGAAATGGTTCCTACTGATACAGTAAAGTACGAAGTAGATAAAGCGAGTGGTTATTTAAGAATAGACAGACCGCAAAAATATTCAAATGTAATTCCAGCTCTTTACGGATTTTTACCACAAACTTATTGTGGGGAATCGGTTGGAAAATATTGTCAAGAAAAAACAGGTCGTGATGAGGTTGTTGGAGACGGCGACCCCTTAGATATTTGCATTCTAACTGAAAAAGTTATTACGCATGGAGACATACTTGCCATGGCTCGTCCAATTGGTGGTTTTAGAATGATAGATGGCAGCGAAGCTGACGACAAAATAATTGCCGTATTGCTCGACGATGCTACTTATGGTAATATTAATAGTATTTCAGAATTACCTGAAATTGTAATTGACAGACTGAAACACTACTTCTTAACTTACAAAGATATTCCAGGGGTTGATAACGCTAACACAGAAATAACCCATGTTTACGGGAAAGAGGAAGCACTAGAGGTAATTAAGGCTTCCATGTCTGACTATATGAATTGGCTAGACCACATACAGCTTGCATTATCAAGAGTTTAATAAAATGCACGTATTTAAAAAGAATAGAACTTTTGTAATTTTGCTTGTTGTAGCTTTTACTGCAGCTTTTTTTTTGCACTATACATTGGGGGAAAATAGCAAAATAGATAATATTGTTAAAAGTAACGATACTACAATATTCTTTAGCTATTCCCAAAAACAGAAAATAAATTTAATTAATTACTTTTCAGAACTAAACAAGCAAAATTTATTTAATGGTGTTGTTTTAGTAGGTCAAAAAGATTCCATTTTCTATGAAAAAGCGTATGGCTATGCCAATTTTTCAAACCAAGATTCACTGACCATAGAATCTAGTTTTCAATTAGCATCAGTATCAAAACAATTTACAGCAATTGCTATTCTTCAACTATATGAAAAAGGCAAACTTAATTTAACAGATAGTGTCCAGAAATTTTTCCCCAAG
>JAUXEM010000115.1 GCA_030620515.1 Salinivirgaceae bacterium | reverse complement strand
TTTATTTATATTACATATGGTTGAGGTAATAATATTTAGAGCTAATTGTAGAGGTGTAATTCTAATAAAAATAGACCTTTCAAAAACTAAAAAAAAGCCCTATTGCTTTTAGTGCAATAGGGCTAAATTAATATATATTAATTTTTATTTTTGCACATGAAAAGGAGGTTTGGCAACAGCTGCTTTTATATTTTTATTTCGTACTTGAATAAATATTTCAGTTCCAATTTTCCAAAAACCTTTTTTCAAGTATGCCATACCAATTCCTTTATTTATAATAGGTGACATTGTTCCTGATGCAACCTCGCCAATTTCATTTCCTTCGGCATCAACAACTTTATAATGCTGACGAGGTATACCACGTTCTTCCATTATAAAACCTTTTAGTCTTGATGGAACGCCTTCTTCTTTTTGCTTTTCCCAAATATTGCGGTCAATAAAATCATTGCCATCTACAAATTTTGTAATCCAGCCTAATCCAGCCTGAATAGCAGAAGTTTCATCATTAATATCATTTCCATACAAACAGAAACCTGACTCTAGACGCAAAGTATCGCGGGCACCTAACCCAATTGGCTTTATTCCAAACTCAGCCCCAGCTTCAAAAACAGCTTTCCACAGCTTTGGGCCATCTTCGTTCGATACATATATTTCACAACCTCCAGAACCTGTATAACCTGTAGTTGAAAATATTACATCTTTAATACCTGCAAAATCACACTTTTTAAAAGTATAATACTCCATATCTTCTACTGAAGCATCGGTAAGTTTTTGCATGGCTTTTAATGCCAATGGTCCTTGAACTGCTAATTGGCATATTTCAGCAGAAGCATTATAAATTTCCACACCAATCTCAAGTCCCATTTCCTTAGCATGCTTTTCACACCATGCCCAATCTTTATCAATATTGGCAGCGTTAACAACCAATAAATATGTAAAATCATTTATACGGTACACTAACAAATCGTCAACTATACCACCTTTACCATTTGGGAAGCAACTATATTGCACTTTACCATCGCTTAAATCGGCTACATTATTTGAAGTTAATTTTTGAACTAAACCAAAAGCTTTTGGTCCTTTTACCCAAAATTCGCCCATATGGGAAACGTCAAAAACTCCAATTTTTTCACGTACTGTAATATGTTCGTCTTTTATTCCCGAATATTCAATTGGCATATTATAACCTGCAAATTCTGCCATTTTTGCTCCTAATTCTACATGAAAATCAGTAAATGCTGTCTTATTCATTTTGTTTATTTTTTTTTGCTTGACCTTAACCAATTTGCACAAACACATTGCTTGTAATTTGCAAATTAAATGTTTACCAAGATCTGATTCATATATTATTTAAAAAGTATTAGCTGTGCTAATAGCGTAAAAGTAAGTAATTCACTTATTGAATTTGCTATGAATTTGCCTATTTAAAAACAGAAAAGGAATATAAAAAATGGGTTTGATTATTAGTCTAGTTTTGTAAAATTTTAAACTCCACTCTCCTATTTCTTGCCCTACCCTCTTCGGTACTATTATCGGCAATTGGCTGGTCAAAAGCATATCCCACAAAAGTAAGTCGAGCATTCTCCACTCCTTCTGAAACAAGGAAATCAACTACTGCTTTTGCACGTGCTTCAGACAATTTTTGGTTAGTCGTTTTAGCTCCTTTATTATCGGTATGGCCAGATATTTCAATTTTCAGTTTTGAATGGTCGGTTAACAGTTTTGTTAAACGTCCTAATTCTGCATAAGAAGTTGGTTTAAGCTTTGAGCTACCTGTTTCAAAAAATACATTATTAAGTACTATTTTAGCATCCTTTTTAAGGTTATTAAGCTTAATTTGTTTTTCAACTTCTTGATATTCGGTTGCCTGAGGAATATTAAAATTTTCGGAATGAAATAGATAATCATCAGCTTTAACGGTTAGTGCATAGTTTTTGCCAGAAGGCAAAGTAACTAGGAATTTACCTGTTGCTGAGTTTGTTTGCGAGGTATAAATAACTTCGCTTGTATTATTATCTACAATGTCTATTTGTGCTAGAACAGGATTGTTAGTAAAAGCATCGCTAACTAAACCTTTAACAATTGTTAGTCGAATGGTTTTAAGTTCAACCGACTTTTCCATTACTTGCTCACTTATTGGGTTTGTTCTAACAGCTATTAAATTATCTTCGTTACAAAGTGTTAGTGGTTTTTCAGGTCCTAAAAAGGTAGTTCTAAAAATATCAAGCCCACCATATCCGTCGGCGCGAATACTACTAAAGTATCCATGTCTTCCATCTGCCGAAATAACAAAACACAAATCATCATCAGGTGAATTTACAGGATAACCTAAATTTTCAGGAACCGACCATTGATTATTTTCATTTAAATATGAAACAAAAATATCATATCCACCCATAGTATTGTGTCCACATGAGCTAAAATATAGCTTACGTCCATCAGGATGCATATATACAGTTTCCTCATCGAATTCTGAATTAATAAAATTCCCTAAGTTCGTTGGTTCTTGCCATTTTCCCCTTTTACTTTTTTTAGATACATAAATATCGGAGCCTCCAAAACCGTCTAGTCTATCGCTTACGAAATACAGTTTATTACCATCGGGCGAAAAACATGCAGATGATTCTTTAAACTCTGAATTAATTTCATTTGGTAGATTTTTAGGGTAAATCCATGTATCACCATTGAGCCAACATATTTGAATATCACCATTTCCTTTATTACCATTATATATTAAAAGCTTTTGTCCATCTGGAGACAGTCCAACTGTGGCATCATTAAATTGAGTGTTAACAGGTTCAAATATATTTTCAGGAGTTTCCCATAATTTTCTTTTATTATAGCTTATATATATATCTTCATCATAATGTCCCTCTTCATCTACCTTTCGACCGTTATCTCTTGTAGATGTAAAGATTAACATTGATTCATCGGCAGAAATTAGTGGACTATGTTCATGATATTTTGTATTAATAACATGGCCCATATTGTCTACGAAAGAATTGGCATCACTCAGCATTAGCTCTTTTCCTACCTCACACTCATATATTAACTTCTCAATATCTTCTTTAATATTTCTCAATTGTTCTGGCGAAAGTATTCCTAAATGAGCTTTATATTCATTTACGGCTTCATCAAAACGCATATTCAAATGTAATCCTCTGGCAAGCATTAAGTGTATTTCCCTATCAATATCACGATTTAATTGAAATGCTCTTTCAAAATATGATAAGCATAAGAAACGATTTACTGAATTTAAATAACTTAAACCAATTTGGTAATTCAATTGAGCATTATTCTGATTATATTCATTTGCTTTTAGATAAAATTCTAAGGCAATACTGTAGTATTCACGTTCAAAAGCTTCTTCAGCATTTTTAAGAAAACTTTGAGCTTCTTTATATTTTTGCTTATCTCCGTTGAATGTGTCCATGCTGAATGGTACATTCTGAGCATTGCCCCAATAGGAGGATAAGATCAATACAATTAATAATATTTTTTGGTAATTCATTTATTTTTTACCTATAAAATTGAATATAATTTTGTGCTTTTTCTATTCCTAGTGAATTTGCAATTTCCCAATCCTTAATTGCTCCATCAAAATTACGAACTCGCTCTTTACAAATTCCTCTATTTAAATATGCAATAGCAAAATTGGAATTTATATTTATTGCTTTTGTAAAATCTATTTCAGCTTCAGCATATTTTTTCAATTTTATTTTTGCATTTCCCATATTATTATAGGCATATGCATAATTTGGATTAATTTGTATTGCTTTTTCACAATCCATTATTGCTCCATCAAAATCTTTCATTTCAAATCGAACACTAGCCCTGTTGTTATATGCTATAAAATAGTCAGGTTTTATTCTTACCGCCATTCCATAATCAAGGCCAGCACCTTCTTTATCTCCTTTTTTCCACTTAGCACTACCCATATTATTATATGCAACTGCCATTTTAGGATCAATTTTAATTGCGGCTAAATAATCAACAATAGCACCATCAAAATCTAAAAGTGCTCTTTTAACACTTCCTCTATCGTTATAAGCTAAAGCATTTTTACTATTAAAACTAATGGCTAATGTATAATTTTCTAAAGCCTTCTGATACTCACCTTTTTCAAAGAAAACTACACCTGCATAATAATATACATTATCACTATTTAATCCATTAAGCATGGCATTAGAAAGACTTATCTCTGCTTCAACATATTCACTTAAATAATAATGAGCTATTCCTTTACCATAATATGCAAGGTTATTATTATTATCGATACTTAATGCTTGATTAAAATCTTGAACTGCATTGTTGTGCTTTAATAATTTTGCATAAGCACTACCCCTATTTATAAGAGCTTTAACAAAGCTAGGATTATATGTTAATGCTTTTGTAAATTCAATAATAGCCTTTTCGAAATTATCCTCTAAATAAAAAACATTTCCATTATTAAATGCTAATTCTGCTTCTTGATTCTCTGCAACTACTAAAGTTGTATCAATACTTTGAATTTGCGAGAATACATTTAGGCTAAAACAAATTACTATTACCGATATTAAAAATTGTTTTGTTTTCATGAATAACATAAATATTGTGGCATAAAATTATAAAAATCATTTAAAATGATAGTGCTTTTACTCTAAAACTTGTATTATATTTTACGTGATAGTATTTGTTAGTATCAAATAGCCATATCCAACTATCAATTTGAGTAGCTTTTGGTAATTCACAATATATAAGGTTTTTTTCTTCTACAATACTATTATCGTCTATTAATAACTCCATACTATCGGTTATTAAGCAAGCATTGTATTTCTTTAAAAAATCAATATGATTTTGTTGAATCCTTTTGCGAATTGCTGTTAAAACTGTAATGTTTAGTTTAAATTTACTCTGCAAATAATCACAAAGTAAAATATCCAATTGGTTTAATAAATTTATCGATATAACTAAATCAAAATCTGTTTCAAGATTTACTAATTCACTCTTATTTAAAAATATATTAAAATCGTTAAAAGTATTTGCGTTTACGGCCTTTTCAACTAATCCATTTGTTAAATCATAATTAACAAAACGAATTTTTCTATTATTTTCATATTTACGTTTTATTTGAATAGGATGATTAATGTCAATTAACCAAATCTCATCAAACTTTTGTTCAAGGTATTTAATTGGAATATCAAGCAACCATCCACTACCTAAAATAGCCACTTTACCACCATGTGATTCATGTGTTACGTTTACAATAAAGCTCTTGCAATTTTCAATATGCAAATTCCAGTTATCAAACTCTCGATAATACCTTTTTATAATACCATTTTGATCTTTTAAATATCCTGCCTTACGTATTTTACGCCGCCAAAGTTTTACAAAACTGATTAAAGCCATAAAAACATAAATGAAGAGATTAATTTAATTGACAGATACATACCAAACATACAGAAAAAAATGATATTTTAGATGTATAAATTATACGAAATTGAAAAAAGCTACATATATCATATTATTATTGTGTCTTTTTAGTTTTTTTGATGGGTTTTCACAACTAAATACATCGGAAAAACGAATACTAAAAAAGGCAAATGAATTGTTTAACGATGAACAATACAAAGATGCCTTACCTCTTTTATTAAAGATAGACTCTGTAACAAATGATTACATTGTAAAGTACAGAATTGGTGCTTGTTATTTAAATACCGAGTATCAGAAACTTAGAGCGTTACCTTTTCTTGAAGAAGTTAGTAGAGAAAAATTTATAGAGGTTCCTATTGTTGTACATTATGATTTAGGTATTCTATATCATTACATTTATCGTTTTGAAGATGCGATTAAGCAATTTGAAAACTACCTTGGAATTTCGGCAAAATTAAAACCTTCTAATCAAACTAAAGTAGATAAAACAAGTAGGATGATTACTATTTGTAAAAATGCCATTGATATAACATCTAAACCTTTTAAAGCTGAGATAGAAATAATTAATTCTTCAATTAATTCAATTGAGTCGGAGTTTTGCCCTATGATTTCAGCCGACGAAAAAACAATGGTTTTTATGCGAACAACTGGCTTAGAGAAGAATAAAAATGCTAAAACCACAATATTAATATCACGACAAACTGAAGAGGATTATTGGGAACAAGCACGTGAATTAATTATTGAAAATAGAAACAAATATAAAGAGCAAACTATTAAGCTAGCAGGTCTTTCTGGAGATGGTCAAAAAATATATTTAAATATAGGTAAAAATCTTGATCAGGATATTTACATTGGTTCAATATATGGAAATAGCATTATTGATATATCTAAACTAAATAAAAATATAAATACTCCTTATTACGAAGGACGTATTAGCTTATCGTCAGACGGTACTGAATTATATTTTGTAAGCGATAGACCAGGTGGATTTGGAGGATCTGACATATATAAATCTAAAATAAGCAGACGAGGTGAATGGGATTCTCCAGAAAACTTAGGGGATGTTATAAATACAATTTACAATGAAAGATCACCTTTTTTGCATCCTGATAATCAAACCCTATTTTTTAGTTCTGAAGGGCATAAAACCATTGGAGGTAGCGATATATTTAAAAGTAAATACTCAAATGATAATTGGGAAACTCCTGTGAATATGGGCTTCTTAAACTCAACTAAAGACGACCTTTATTTTGTATTAAATGCAAATGGACAGGTTGGTTATTTTTCTTCTTCTAAAAACAATATCTATAATAAACATAATATTTTTAAAGTAAACTTTAAAGATCCAATTCCGCTTACATTACTTAAAGGCAAAATTAGTGCTGGAGAGCCTCCATTACCCATAGCTGCTGAAATTCGTGTATATGATAATGAAACCGGTGAACGCATAAAATATGTATATAATCCTAACGATGAATCTGGTAAATACTTAATGATATTTCCACCAGCTAAAAACTACAATATTTTAATTAGTTCAAGTGATTATTTACCACAATTAATAAATGTACATATTCCTTATCAAACCTATTTTTACGAATTATATCAGGAAATAACACTGCAACCAATAAGTATAAAAAATAAAGTAGTTGGTGAAAAAGTAACTATTAATAATACATTTTACGATTTATATAAAACCGAAACTGCCAATTCCATATTAACTGATGACAGACCAAAACAGCCTGCTTATTATGAGCATTTACTGGAATTAGTTGAAGAAATTATTCAAACCACTGATACCTTGAAAATAAATTATAGAGAAAAGCCTAATGATAATAGTCTAAAATATTCGAAAACAGATGAACTGTTAAATTTAATAAACGAAGCTATTGAAACAAGTGATCCTATAACGCTTAGCATTTTAGATGCCAATGCTCAACAAAAAGAAAAAAAGCGTTCTTCGTATTTCTTTGTAGATGGAAGCAAAGAAAAAACATTGGATACTATAATAATTGGAGAGGACACATTATATACTGCGCCAATAATAACAACTACGGAGAAAGATATTATTTCAAATAATTCGCATGTAAAAGAATACAATCGGAATTCGGAATTAAAAAAATTAAGAAACTCGAAATATACAGACCGAAGCTACATTCATAAATTTACAATTTACTACAATGTTAGTAATGATAAAATTGAAGGTAAATATATATCTGAGTTAGAAGAGGTATGTAGGCTACTATTAGACAACGAAAGCATTGGAGCTGAAATATATGGTTATGCTGATTCGCAAGGTGAAAAAAGATATAATTTATCGTTATCGAGACAAAGAGCAAGAAACGTTTTAAAGTATATGCTCGATAAAAATATAAATCAACAAAAATTAATTACTAAGGGATTTGGTGAAATAGAAAATCCAAATCAAAGTAAAGATGAGAATTTAAATAGAAAAGTTGAAATCAATATTTTTGAATTAAAAGCTAAATAAGATTGTTTATTAAAAAAATAAATAAGAAGTTTCTTATTACTAGTATAATCCTGTTTTCACTAGTAAAATTATCGTATTGCCAATATTCGGAGTACGAGATTAAGGCTGCTTATATCTTTAATTTTGCAAAATTCATTGAATGGACAAATACTATAGATAGTCCGAAAGACATTATTATTCTTGGAATATACAAGCACGATCCGTACGGAATAATTCTTGAAAAAACCATGGTTGGTAGAAAAGCAAATGGAAAATCATGGAAAATTTTAAGAATTAATAAAATATCAGATGTTGATAAATGCCATATCTTGTTTTTATCAGATGTAGGAAAATATGAATTAGGTATAATATTAAATCGGATTAAAAATAAACATATATTAACTATAGGCGATGAAATTGATGACTTTTGTGAAATAGGTGGAATTGTAAATTTCACCCCGCAATTTTCTCAGAACCAGTTTGAAATAAATAATAAAGTAGCTAATCAGCATGGCATAACTTTTAATCCTAAATTACTTAAACTAGCTAAAATAGTATCATATAATGAAGATGAATTTTAGTGATCTATCTATTAGAATTAAGATTATATCTTTAATTCTAGCCACAAGTTTTGTTTCATTACTTTTGGCAGGTTTAATATTTTTTGCTTACGACAAAGCTCAATACGAAGAGTCAACATTACGCGATTTAAATATTCTAGCTGAAGTAATTGGCGATAATAATACTGCTAATATTAAATTTGACTATCCTCCAGAGGCAGTTGAGGTACTTGGAACATTAGATGCTAATGAAGACATTCTAGTGGCTCGTATTTTTGACAGTAATCATGATGTATTTGCTGAATTTATTAAATTAGAACAGTACAAGAATACAAATCTTGATTTTTTTGCATCGAAAGACACCTTTGCATTTTCACAAGAAGGGCTATTAATTAGCAAACAAATTATTCTGGATAACGAAAAAATTGGTACTGTATTTCTACATGCAGGACTTGAAGATTATTCTGAACGAGTAGGAAACTTTATAAATGCATTTATTATAATACTTATAACTGCTTTGGTTTTAGTACTACTTCTATCAACAAAGATGCAGCAGCTCATTTCTCATCCAATTATTAATCTTACTAAAACAATGAAAGAAGTTTCTATTAATAAAGATTATGACATAAGGATTAAAGAAAAAGGAAAGGACGAAATAGGCCAACTTATTACTGGGTTTAATACAATGATATCGCAAATTGAAAAACAAAATATTGCTATTACTCTTGCTAAAGAACAAGCAGAAAACTCTGCCAAAATTAAGGAGCAATTTTTAGCTAATATGAGTCATGAAATTAGAACTCCAATGAATGGTATTATTGGCATGTCGAAACTTTTATACGACACACCGCTTAAAGCTAATCAATATAAATATTTAGATAATATATCTACATCGGCAAATAACCTTTTAGTTATTATTAACGACATTCTAGATTTCTCGAAAATTGAAGCTGGAAAATTAGAATTAGAATCAATTGAATTTAACCTACCTGACCTATTAAAGAAACTAGAAGTTGTACATAAGAACAATGCTAAACGTAAAAACTTATATTTTAAATTAGATATTGACAATAAAGTTCCTAAATACTTAATTGGCGATCCAACCAGACTTAATCAGATATTAATTAACCTGCTTGGAAATGCAATAAAATTCACGGAACAAGGTGGCGTTACTTTATTAGTTCAAGTATTAGAGCAAAGAACTAGCAAAAGCACTATTAATTTTATTGTAAGTGATACAGGTATTGGAATTCCAAAAGATAAAATTAAACAGATATTTTCAAGTTTTTCGCAGGGTAGTAGTGATATGACTCGTAAATATGGCGGAACTGGTTTGGGCTTAACAATTTCAAAACAATTAGCTGAATTGCAATTGGGAAATATAAAAGCAAAAAGTAAAATTAACGAAGGAAGCACATTCTCCTTAAGGCTTTCATTTCCGCACGGAAAGGGCGTTCAGGAAATTTCAAGTGATAATTTAAGCAATACTAAAATAATTGAACCCAAAGGCAAATGCAGCAAAATTCTATTAGCTGAAGATAATGAGATAAACCAATTATTTGTTAAAACTTTATTAAAAAAAGAATATGATGTTACTATTGCTGATAATGGTCAGGTAGTTTTAGATATAATGGCAAACGAAGATTTTGATTTAATTCTGATGGATTTACATATGCCTGAAAAAGATGGATATGAAACCACAGAAATTATTCGTTCTATGAAAAATACAACGAAAAAAAACATTCCTATAATTGCACTAACAGCAGCCGCAATTAAAGGTGAAAAAGATAAGTGTATTGAGGCTGGAATGAATGACTACATATCAAAACCTTTTGAACCAGAAGATTTATTTGATAAAATTAAACAAAACCTTAAAATAACTGTATCTAACAAGAAACCGAAAATAAAATTTAGCTCTAACAAGTTCAAGCATGTAGAATTAAGCTATATTGAAAATATTGGTAATAATGATTCAAAATTTAAAAATGAATTATTGGAAATTTTTAGAAAACAACTACCAATACTCACTAATGAATTGAATAAATGTTTGGAAACAGAAAATTACAAATCATTATCAGCAGCAGCTCATAAAGCAAAATCATCGGTTGCTATGTTTGGCATTGAAACTTTACGCAAGGACATGGAAAAGCTTGAAAATGATGCAAAAGAAGCTATTAATATTAAAACATATGCTAAATTGGTAAAACGTTTTGGCGAGATATCAGAAAAAGTATTAGACGAAATAAAAGATCTTAAATATTAGAAAATGATTGAACTAAATAGAATATCGGATAGAGTTATTATTGCAAGATTTACTGAAAACATAAAAAAGCTTAATGTTGTAATTGCAGCAAATGTAAAAAAAGAGTTAACTACAGTTATTGAAAATGGCTGTAATAATTTAGTAATTGATTTATCAAATATTTCATTTATTGATAGCTCAGGTTTTGGTGCTTTGGTTACTATTTTTAATCATGCTAAAAATAGAGGTTCAAGAGTATTATTAACCAATATTGCCGCTGAAACAATGGAGTTAGTAAAAGTTACAAAACTTGATCAGGTATTTGATTTATATGCAAGTGTTGACGATGCTTTAGATTCAATTATTTAGTTCTACTTTAATAGTGATTGAATTTCTGCTTTATTCACCCCTTTGTCTATCGGTATTTCCACTTACATAGGAAATATCTTAGATTAAACAGGTGTGAAAAATACCTTATTTTGTTTTGATCATTAAAGTTAGAAAGAAAAATTAGCTGCTTCAAATTAATTGAGTAGGTAGGAGGTTTATTACTCCTCCACCCTCTTATACCACCGAGTACTCTCGTAAAAGGTGGTTTCAGTTAATAGTTAAACTTTTCGTAATTTAATGACAAATTGAATAAGTTTTGTTCTCTAAATATTTTAATACTTCCATTTATTAGCCAACTTAACTAAAGAAAGCATTACAGGAACTTCAACTAATACACCA
>JAUXEM010000232.1 GCA_030620515.1 Salinivirgaceae bacterium | reverse complement strand
GAACATATTTGAAAAAAGTTTCATTTTTAAAGGTAGTAAAATATACACAAAAACACTGTATAAAACTGTACAAAGCATAGTAAAAATACTACAATGTATAAGACAGTAATTTAAACAATATAAAAGAGGCAATAAAATGAAAATAACATTAGAAGAAAAAGACATTAAACAAGGTTTACTTTGTTATAGTAAAAGTGTGGGTTATGTATTAGTAACAGAGTCAAATCAATTTAAAGGTATTTTTATCTGCTATTTAAATAGTGGTTCTTTAACTCGTTTTAATACAACAGGCGAAGTAGAAATGTTCTTAAATGGTCATAGTATAAAACCTGTAATCAATCAAGTAACTTTATCGGACATATTATAATGAAAATAATTAAAACAGACAAACATAATATGGAATGTATAAGCGACATTTTAGTATGCGAAAACATAACAGAATATTACGGTAAAAGTATTATTTATTATCTTAACATTACATATAGTGGTGATTTTTATGAATTAGTTGAAAATGATTATGAACTATTTGTATTTGAACCATAAAAAGAAAAACCCCGCAGGAGGCAAAACCTACGGGGTTTTTTGAACTAGGGCTTGAGGTTGACAGCGACAGCCCATGACTGAATACTATCAACTTAGCCCGGTGTTGTCAACCTCTTAAGCCTTTAAAAGCCAGATATAAAAGACCGGCTAAACCGCCATATAAAGCAAGTGATTTAACAGGATTAGTTTCAGGAAATCCGCCGTAATTATAAAGTTCTTTTCCTTTCTTATCAATTATACGCACACCCACATTAACAAGAGGTGAGCTATTTTCATTCACTGCTTTATCGAGTGTAGCGCTATCAAAAACTTTAAGTTCTGGCGTTAAATCCGTCTTAATAAAAACCTGTATTCCTTCATCTTGAAATCTACTCAATAACTCATCTTGTCCTTTAACTATTAAAGAGTCTCTATAGTCAGTCCATGAACTGTTCATATAATGTTGTTTAATAATCATTATAATTCTTCTTTAATTTCGTTAATAATGGTATCACGGTTTTCTGATATAATTTCAATCAGTTTATCGTCTATATTATTATCACTTTTCATTGATAAAATTTTAAGTGAATTAATTAAAGTATCAATAATAGTGGGTAGTAACCATGTTATAAGTAGTTTTATCATGATTTATTGTCTTTATAAAGTGTCTCAATTATTAAAACTCTTTTATCGACTCTATGGATAAATTCCCGTATAGAGTGCATAATTTTAAATTGTTCATCTTGTGTTTTAAATAAACGTCTACCGATAAATGCCAAGATTGTCATTAATATTATAATAACAAAATTTAAAACGGCCAATATTATTGCTGTGTGTCCTATATCGTCCATTGTTTACCCGCTTAAATTTATTATAAGCGTCCCTATATTCGGGACAGTAATTATAGGTGGGTTAGGTTTAGCGGTGTTATTTATAGCGGTTTTCATGACTTTATTTGATGGTATAGATTCACCTGAAATTATAGAGATAGTAGTTCCAAAAACCTCATATTCACCGGGCGTCATATAAACATAAGCACTGGTTATTGTATTATTATATGTGGTTGTTGGAGGCCAATGGTTATCTATAATTCTGTGAAAGTAAATTTTAGTTCCTTTCACATCAGATAAAGGTAGTGGTTTATTGTCGGTATATTCTGTAGCGATTGTCCATGAAACTAAAACGTTAGCATTAGTGTCTGATTGCACACAATTATCGACTATAGTATTATCAATTAATGTACATGTCTCAGCCTTAACATTAAAGCTAAAAGAAAAACAAAAAAGAAAAGTTAAAAGTAATAAAAATTTTTTCATGCTATACACCTGTAATAGTTATTTTGTTGTAAGTTCTTTTAATTTATTATAAATAGCATTTAATTCTTCTTTTATTTCGTTATTTATTTTTTGTTGATATACATTAATATCGAATGCTCTAGCTTTTAAATCTGCTATTTCTCTTTCATTATCGGGTTTATTTTTAACTATTGCTTTTTTTTTAATAGTTTTCATTTTAATTTACTCTTTAAGTTGTTAAAAAATTAACAGCTATACCATTGATAACAATAGTTACAGTGGCGGCTTGTGCTGCGGCTCCTACTGTTCGTGCTATACCTGTACCGGATAATTCTAGGTTAGTTCCATTGCTTGATATTTGAACATCGCCATTTAAATCAATATCGGCCCCGGCGCCGGAACCAACCATTGCAATTCCACGGTTATTTGTTCCTGCTGTTTGTTTTTCAATGCGAATAGCGTCGAGATTAGTTAATGTACCAGCGGCTTTAATTCCATCTTTGAAGTAATAGCCTATTGCGTCTGTTGTTGTAGTCGCACCAACTTGTGCGAACTGTGATGAAGCACATGCACCGAATAAAACATTTGCTGTTCCCTGTAGAAATATAATATTTTCTAAGGCGAATAATTTTCCTGCTCCTGTTTGAGCTGTACCACTACTACCGGGTGGGGTTTCAAATTTATTAGTCATTGCCGCTAGATTTTTATTTCCCAGTCCACCCGATGTAATAAAAGCGGAATTGAAACCTAGAGCATTTCCTGTTGGTGTTGCTGTTGTAGTTACAATATGGCCCAATCCACCAACGTCCAGATTTCCTAAACCGTCAGGTAAAGCGGTGGGTGTAAGTACACAATTTTTATTATCTCCGAATGCAATTTGTGAGCCTTCTTGTTGACCATTAAACCACATTCCATATGCAGTACCTAACACCGAATTAGTTGCTAATGAGTCTATTTTATTTGGATTATCTATGATCATACCGTGCCAATCACCTAACCAATTAATTTTCAGGTCTGCGCGTTGTTCAGCACGAACTAAAAAGCCGGTAAAATTATCCACTAATGCGCCTGTTGTATCCTGTGCGGCACCAACGGCACAAAATCCCACATAGTCGGTAAGATTTCCCCCGCCTATGCTATGGAATCGCGCATTAAAACCTGTGTACTGTTCAAGTGTACCGCTACCTAAAGTAATGTCAGATTCATAAGTACGGTATTCTGGTAGTATATAAGCAGAGCCGGGATTGAAAGTACATCCCATTTCTGCGGCGGCAAAATAGAGGTTTGCTTCTGTACCGGGATCCATTGCGGTTATAGTATGACCTGCTTCTATAACCTTCATTTTTGCATTGTTGCCGACTGTTCCGGTTAGATCACAAATAGCCAGTAATTGAACACCAAAATTTGTTAAGGCGGGATAGTCGTCATAAAGGCTTCTTATTTCCAGTGTCTCGAATGCGTCATTGAAATTTATATTATTTCCCATAGCGATTTTATCGCCTAAGGTTTGAATTCCGAGTGTGTCTTCTATTAAAGCGGTAAAATCGTCGTTATTTAATCCGTCCTGACCGGATCGCACTTTAAAAACGGGTATTATTTCATTATCTTTTAAAGCCACAATACACCTATCCTATTCGTTTAACAGTAAAAAACATCGCTTTCATATCAGCGGATAAAGCGCCTGCATTAATATTTATTCCTTGCATGGTTATAACGTCATTTTCTTTTAACGTAACCACTGCTTCCCAACTAACGGTAATAGGGAACACGCTACCGCCGCCCTGTAAAAGTATCGGATTAGGTTTAATAATAATGTTATTAACAAACCACATAATGCCCATTTGTTCAGCGGGACCGAAAGCTAAAGATAGGCCACCGCTTAATTGATAAGTAGCATTTTCTAAAACGGTAATAGTATTATTCACTGTATCAGGCACAATTAAATCGTGTTCTATGCCTATATTATCAAAGCCGCTTATCACTTCATAAAAATCGTTGCTGAATATTTGTGCTGTTTGAACAGTCATATCCATTGATGCAACGGTGTTTATTTGCTCAAAAATAAAATCTCTAAATTCTGGTACTGATAATCCATCTTCACCGCCTCGGTTTCTGAATATTCCTATTTGCTCATTAGATTTTAAGTGAGTCATTATGAATTACGCATTAAATAAATCCTGTTCATATTTTCTACGTTTAATTAATCCGGGGCTTTCTTCTTTAATTCCGTTTATGGTTACAAATTTCCAGCGGGGAAATTCAGCAAGTGCGCCGGAATAGTCATATTCATTTAGTTTACGTAACAGGGTTGAGTTTGCAAATGGGTCAGTGCCGACATTAAACACAAAAGAGGTTAGGGCGTCGAACTGATTTTGATTTAGAGGGACTAAAACATTTTTTCTAATTGATCTTTCTGCAAGGTTTAAATCGTTTCTAAGGTATTTTCCAGCTTCTAGTGGTGTTATGCTGTCCCCCACATTTAAATTTTCTGAGGGTAAAACCTTATGTCCTGTACCCACTGTTTTATGTCCTGCTTCATCAAAGTAAACAGTAAACTTTTCACCTTCCAGAAATTTTAGCTGATTAATACCGTTAGCGGACATTCCTTTTTTGAGTGTTAGAGTCATAAGAAAAAGTCCTATTGTAATAGGGATTAATTTATTCACCGTAACTGTTCATAATCAGCTAATCGTGTAGCAATTATTTCTATTTGAGCGGCGGCAACCACGCTTAAATTAAAAGCACTCATTTCAACTTTTAGTGTGGAATTTTTTAATAAATTAATAGTAAAATAATGTTCACCTGTAGTAGTCACAAAAGTTGATCTATTTCTATCATCAGCGCCACCTTGATTGGTTATTAAATCCAGTATATAACTACCTGTTGGTGCATTAGCGGGTATTATTTGACTTGTTGATGCATTTGCTTGAACTAAAGCTTGAAATCCATATAAGCCGTTTTTAGTTACTTCTATATTATTACTGGCATTTTGTATAATATTACCGCTTTCTTTTGGTAATGCTGTAAATCCATCGGGATTAATAACAGAGGTTACAGGTATAAGAGTAAAAACGGGAAAAACATTTAAATTCACTGGCACTGCATTTGTATATAAAATTCGTGCTTGTTGTTGAATGGTTGGTGTAGTTAATGACATAATTATGTAACTTCCGAACCTTCAACAATAGAGCACAAGCTTTCATTACCCAATGTATTGACTAAATTAATAGAATCAATCGGAATAACGGTGGGCTCATAATTACCTGTAGCAACAATTTTTATATTATTTATTTCCGCTTTATTGCCAAAATTTAAAAAAATATCATTTGCGCCATTATTTTGTATTAACAAATAATTTCGTTGTGGATTAGAATTTAATACTGCGCTAGATGTATCAGTAATATTAGATAATTGTTGGTTAAATGTACTACGTTGTACTACTTCTCTATAGCGTGACTCTAACGGTTTATCATAAT
>JAUXEM010000278.1 GCA_030620515.1 Salinivirgaceae bacterium | reverse complement strand
GCATTCAATCCTGGCGTATCGCCACCCGATGTTAGTAATCCTATATGTTTTGCCATAATTTACTTTTTAATACCATCCACATTATTTTATTTATTAGTGGTAGGATGTTTCATACTAATATAAAACAACACTTGCTTAATTGTTCAAACTAAATTTACTTTACAATATACCAATTAAAATAAAAAGTCATTAAATTAAAGGCAAAAGCCCCAATTAAATTAGTAATTGAGGCTTTGTAATATAATAAAAGCAACTTACTCAGCAGGCCTCATTACCACCTCAACTTTTGAAGGAAAACTAAGATATTTTTTAGCAAATTCTTGTACTTGTTCTTTTGTCACAGAATTTACAATATCCTCATAAGCAGCAGGTGTTACAATAATCTCGTTATGTTTAGAATAATGCATAAGAGCACTCATCCAATAGCCATTCTTACGAAGGCTCTCTTCACGTTTCCTAAGAAAATTCTTTCTGGCTTCTTCCATATCAACCTCATCAATATCTTGTTCGTAAAGATTTTTTATTTCAGAATAAATAATACTTTTTAATTTATCGACTTTTGCTGGATCTGTATCAAACGATGCAATAAGCTGATATTCAGGTGTTGGTAAAGCCGAAACACTAGCGCCAACACGAACACCATAACTTCCACCTTCTTGCTCACGAATTATATCCATGTATTTTTTATCAAGTAGCTTAGATACAAAACTCATAAGGATTCTATTTTGAGCAGTATATTCAATATCATCGCCATGCAGATTAATATAAATAGATGTTTTTGGAGTTTGCATTTGTTTTGCAAAATGCTTCTCTACATCTTCTTCAGGAAATCCAACCTTATTATCTACCCACGTTTCAGAACGATCAATTGCTTTTATTCCACCAATATATGTCTCAATTAAAGGCTTTACTTCTTCAGGATTAATATTGCCAACAAATACAAAAGTAAAATCACTTGCATCTACAAAACGCTCGCTATAAACTCGCTTAATAGTCTCAAAATCTATTTTGTCAATATTATCAGCATTAACAAGAACTGTACGCTTATTATAATCTGTTTTAACCTTTGCAATAGTATCGCTAAAAGATTTATTTACATCTGCACTCATATTAGCTACATAAGCAACGTATCTTGCTTTTAATGCACCAAAAGCTTCTTCGTCGAATCGTGGATGTTCAAATTGCAAATAAACTAACTGAAGAAGTGTTTCGAAGTCGGCAATAGAAGAACTTCCTGTTACACTTTCGTACAATTCACTAAGCGATGGAGAATATTGTACAATTTTACCTGTAAGTTTTTTCTCTAAATTAACAGCGTCGAAATTTCCAACGCCAAAAGCAGGAATAAAATCGGCAATCATATTAATAGAAGGTAGGTCTTTAGTTTCGTATAATGAACTACCACCCTTGCTATAAGCATTCATAAGTATTTCGTTCTCTTTAAAATCGGTAGTTTTAATAATTACTTTTGCTCCATTATCAAGCACCCATTCTACCGAACCTAGGTCATTTAATTCTTTTGTATTCATTACTTTTCCTGACTTAGGCATGTTAGCCACCAAAGGCTCATCTAAAGAACTATCAACATAAGCATCAATTTCTAAACCTTTTACTTTGCTTGCAATTTTCAATATTTCCTCTTTTGTTGGATAAACCAAGCCTTCTTTCTCAATACCGGATAACACATAAACTCTGTTTTCATCGGTATTCCATTTTTTTGCTAAGGCATTAATTTCGTCAACATTGATAGCAGGTAATAATTTTTGAACAAATTCGTATTCATACACAATACCAGGAGAAGGTTCATTTGTTAAATAATGCTGATTAAACTCCTCGGCGTGCTTATCACTGTCTATTTTATTTCGTTCTTTGTAAGCTTTTTCGTAGCCACTTAATAAAGAAATTTTAGCACGATTTAACTCTGTTGTTAAAAACCCAAATTTTTCAATTCTTTCATTTTCAATTAATGCTGCCTCAATACCACCAGCAATATTATCTTCTTTAATACCCACTCCAACATTATAAACATCTAATAATCGCTCTTGGGTATAATAGGCTGCATAAGCATAAATAAAAGGAGGATTTCCTTTTTGTAGCATCTCATTATAACGCATTCCTATCATTGAAGAGAATAGTTCAGCCATAATAACATTACGATAATAACCTTGATTTTTATCTTCGAATTTTACCGCATCGTGCTTTACATAGGCATTAAATGTAATACTTCCAGCTTCAGGATCAGTAATAATACCAACAATTGGTTCAGTATTACCCTCTATATCAAAATACTTTCTCTCTTTTGGGTTTTCAATTGGTTTAATTTCACTAAATAATTTTTTAATCTTATTTTCAATTTCAGATACATCAATATCGCCAACAACAATAACAGCTTGTAAATCGGTACGGTACCAGTCATGATAAAAATCTTTAATTATTTGATAATCAAAATTATCAATAACATCTAAATCGCCAATTACATCGCGCTTTGTATATTTAGAGCCTTTTAAAATATACTTGCGACTTTCCATATATATTCTGTAATTACCTGATGATCGGCGCGTTCTCCACTCTTCGTGAATAACGCCACGTTCACTATCAATTTCTTCGTTGGTTAATAATAAATAGTCTGACCAATCGTGCAAAACCAAAAGGGTAGAATCTATTAGATTCATGTTAGTTGTTGGCACGCTACTAATATTATATACAGTTTCGTCAACACCGGTATAGGCATTAATATTTCGTCCAAAAGCTACACCATAGCTTTCAAGATACTCTAAAATTCCTTTATTAGGAAAATTCTCAGTGCCATTAAATGCCATATGCTCAAGAAAATGAGCTAAGCCATTTTGATTGTCGCTTTCAAGAATTGCGCCTACATTCTGAACAATATAGAAACTAGCTCTCTCTTTTGGCTCTTCGTTATGAAGAACATAATATGTAATTCCATTTTCTAAAACGCCATATCTAACATTAGGGTTCAGGGGTAATTTCTCATCGGCATTAAAGCCATTTTGAGCGAAACTAAAATTAATTGTCAGCAATATGCTTAACAATACTAATTTGGTTTTTAAGATAGTATTCATTTTCTAAGGTTTATAATTTATTTCTAAAAGGTTAGTCGAATATAGTACTCGTTTGTTACAAATAAACGCAAAATACTTGCAATATTTTTTTTATGCAGACCAAATATGTACGAATTAATAATTTTATAAGAATTAAACCAATATATTAAGTTTCCTTAATTATGCTTTTATTTGCCTTATATTAATACTCCCGATTGCTCCTGAAACATTAAATTCCATTTTAACTTCAGAATTTACATAAGCATCATTAACATAAGTTTTGCCATCCTTTGTAAATCCTTGTGCATTAATTTCGCCTAAAAAGCCACTAATTATAAAACGAACACCTACATTTTTTGGAACAATGAAACTGATTTCACCAATTCCTGCACTTATAATGGCAGATAAATCTTTTTTTCTATCGCCTGACAAATCGAAAGTTGCTTCGCCTATTCCTGCTTCAATTTTTAGTAATGGAATTGAGGTATTTGCTAAATTTACATTAAAAGAACCAATACCTAGCTTTAATAAAGCTCTATCAATTTTATAATCTTCAAGATTTATGTCAGCAACCCCAACTCCTATTTCAATACCTAAAGCATAATGCAATTTCTTATTTAAGCCAATGCGGCAGGTATTGTTTTCTTTAACTTTATTTATTTCATGCTTACTAGTATTTGATTTTACAATAAGTCGCCCATCCTTACTATTCTCGGTATATGATACATTAGGACTCCAGAACTC
>JAUXEM010000230.1 GCA_030620515.1 Salinivirgaceae bacterium | reverse complement strand
TGCTTAAATACCAAATTGGTTTAGATGCTACTACGCAAATGGAACTCACTCAAGATATTGATGAGCTAATTAAAAATAACATTATTGGCAACGAAGAATATACTTTTAATCTGAAAGAACAAATTGATTACAAACTTCTTTCAACTCAAGAAGATTTACAAGACCTAAGTATGAGGCGAGAGAAGTCAACATTCTTACCTTCTATTTCGGGATTCTACCAATACAACGACCAATTTGAAACTCCTGATTTTAACACCAATATAAAACATATCTTTGGTGCTAGCTTAGCAATACCAATAGTTTCTAGTGGTATGAGAATGTCGAAAGTAAGCCAAGCAAAAATGGAGCTTGAAAAAGTAACAAATATGAAAGAGCAAGAAGCTCAACGCTTAATTCTTGTCGCCGAACAAGCTAAATACGATTACAATACTTCACTTCAGAATTACTACAATGAACAAGAGAATTTTCAGCTATCGGAACGTGTATTTAATAAAGCAACTATACGTTTTAAAGAAGGCATTGTATCGGCACTCGACTTGTCGCTAATTAATAACCAATACCTTGAGGCTCAACTTAGTTTAGCAACTGCTATGCAAGAATTACTTATGAGTAAAATAGCTCTCGACAAAGCACATAATAGACTATAATTTAACCCATATAAACTTAAATAAATGAAACAGCCCATGGCTGAGATAAATATTGAGACACATACGAATAATGATTAAAAAGTGAATCAATCCTCAACATGTGCACAAATTTTAAACAGATGAAAAACTTAATTAAAATACTTCCCATGCTAATGCTTTTTGCAGCATGCGGAACTCAGCTTGGAAATTACAACGAGTTAACAGCAAAAAGAGACTCGCTACAACAATCAATACTTGATACTAAAAAAGAAGTGTTGAATATTGAAAAAGCAATTGCCGGTATTGACACTGCTTTAAGTAATGATGATTTGAAAACAAAGAAAAAAATCATTATGAAAAAAAATAAAATTGCCACCCTTGAACACGAAATAAGTGAATTGCATAATTCGTTGGCGGTAAAAGGAACCAAAAAAAGAACCATTACTGTTGATGTTAAAAATATGATTGGTGAACCATTTAACCATTATTTTTTAGTTTACGGAAACGTTGAGGCTGACAAGTATGGAATGATTTCGCCAGAAATGAATGGCAAGGTTGAAAGCATATCAGTTAAAGAAGGTGCTTTTGTTAAAAAAGGAACTTTGCTACTTGCTTTAAATACTGAGGCTATTGAAAAGCAAATTAAAGGAACCAAATCGGGACTTGAAATGGCAGAAATTACCTTTAAAAAGCAAAAAGCACTTTGGGATCAAGAAATTGGCTCTGAAATACAGTATTTGCAGGCAAAATCAACCAAAGAAAGTATTGAAGCACAACTTGAAACTTTACAATCGCAAGTAAGAATGGCTCAAATACGTGCGCCATACGATGGAACAGTAAATAAAATTTTTCCGAATAAAGGTGAAATGGCCGGTCCTAGTTTTCCAGTTATCGAGTTTGTAAACCTATCTAAAATAACCGTCCGTGCAAATGTGTCAGAAAAATATATAAGCAAAGTTAAAAAAGGCCAAAATGTTGAACTATCGTTTGCTTCGCTACCAAATTTTAGAATTAAAACACCTATTATTAGGGTGTCTAAAGTAATTGACCCAAAAAGCAGAACATTCGAAATTGAATTAAAGCTTGATAATAATAATGAGATGATTAAACCAAACATGGTTTCTACAATACGCATTAATGATTTTTCAGATAATGATGCATTTGTAATACCATCGTTAGCCATTAAAAACGATATAACAGGTAGCTTTGTGTATATAGTTGTTGAAAAAGAAGATAAAAATATGGTGGAAAAACGCAAGGTAGAAACAGGCCTTTCATTCAACGATCAATCAATGATTACAAGCGGACTTAAAAAGCATAATAAAGTAATTGTAAAAGGCTTTAATTTAGTAAGTAACGGCATTACGGTAAATATAAAAAAACCCTTGTAAATAATCACCAATGAGTAAAAAAGAAAAAATAAAAGACGTGTTTCGTGAGTTCAAATTAACCTCGATAGCACTTAAAAATAGAAATACTGTTTACTTGCTTACCTTAATATTATTGGTTTTTGGTTTAGTAACGTATCAAAATTTACCCAAAGAACTTTATCCTGAAATAGTATGGCCTCAAATTATGGTAAATACTGTTTACCCAGGTAATGCGCCCGAAGATATTGAGAACCTAATTACTCGTCCGCTCGAAAAAGAGATTGAGAATGTTAGAGGGTTAAAAAAAGTAACGTCTGTTTCGGCTCAAGATGCATCAATGATATTTGCAGAATTTAATACCGATGTTGACCTTGAAGATGCACTACGACGTGTTAAAGACGCTGTTGATATAGCAAAAAACGAACTGCCGCCTGCAAGCGATATTATTGGCCCGAATGCTTTCGATATCGACTTTTCAGAATTCCCTATCCTGAATATAAACCTATCGGGCGATTACAGTATTGAAGAGCTAAAAAAATATGCCGAGTATCTTGAAGATGAGATGGAAAGCATTAACGAAGTTTCCAGCGTAACAATACAAGGAGTTAACGAGCGCGAAATAAAAATAAATGTCGATTTAATTAAACTAGAGGCTTACGAGCTTACATTTAACGATATTAATAATGTAATTAATTTCGAAAATATGTCAATGTCGGGTGGCGAGATACTACTTGGCAAAACACGTCGTAACATTCGCATTTTGGGCGAATTTGATAACGTGAAAGACATGGAAAATATTATCGTTAAAAATAAAGATGGTGATATAGTTTACTTACGTGATATTGCCGATGTAATTGATGGCTACGAAGAACCATCGAGCTTTGCACGCTTAAATAAACAGTCGGTAGTATCGGTTCAAGTTGTTAAAAAAGGAGGTCAAAACCTACTCTCAGCTACCCAAAAAGTTTTTGATGTGCTAGAAAAATCGAAAAAGGATAAAATGCTTCCGCAAGATTTAAAAATATCCATAACCAACGACCAAAGCGAAATTGTGAAAATGCAACTTAGCAATCTCGAAAACAGTATGATAATGGGTGTAATATTCGTAATTATTGTACTCTTCTTTTTTCTGGGAACACGCAATGCTCTATTTGTAGGTTTTGCAATTCCAATGTCTATTATGATATCGTTTGTTGTATTTGGCATAATTGGCTATCAAATAAATATGATTGTGCTTTTTGCACTTATACTGGCACTGGGTATGTTGGTTGACAATGCCATTGTGGTTGTCGAAAATATTTACCGCTTTGTAGATAATGGATACAAACCCCTAGAGGCTGCTAAACGCGCTGTTGGCGAAATTGCTATTCCCATTATTGCATCAACAGCAACTACTTTAGCCGCATTTTTACCCCTTGCACTTTGGGACGGATTAATGGGTGAGTTTATGAAATACCTGCCCATTACTCTTATAATTGTATTAACATCGTCACTTTTTGTAGCACTGGTAATTGTACCAGTTATTTCGGCAACTTTTATAAAAGTTAAAAATGGCAATATTGAGAATACGAAACAAAAAAAACGTTTTGGAATATATGTAGCACTTGCCATGATGGGCTTTGGAGCTATAATGCTTTTTGCCGATAAAATGGTTTTTGGAAACCTATTGGTGTTTTTTGGCTTTATTGGTGTTTTGAATCTGCTATTTTTAAGCCGCATGGAATCGTGGTTTCAAACAATATTTTTAGTAAAACTTGAACGTGCTTATAGCAAGGTATTAGCCTATGCACTTCGTGGAAGGAATCTTATTATCTTTTTCTTCGGCACTATTCTATTAATGTTCATTACCATTGGATTGTTTTTTTCGAGAATGCCCGATGTAGTATTTTTTCCGGCAGGCGATCCCAATTATGTAAATATTGTTGCCGAATTACCTGTAGGTACTGATATTACCGGAACAAACGATTTTGTAAAAGAGCTAGAAGATGACCTATATGAATTCTTAATAGAAGAAGGTGCATTAATTGAAAATGATACCACAAGTATTGTCGAGTCAATCTTATCGACAGTTGGACAAGGTGATCCAAACGACTTTACATCTGGCTCGCTACCTAACAAAGCTCTTATAACCGTTAGTTTTATCGATTACGAATATAGAGGAGATGTAAATACTTCACATATTATGTCGGCAATGAGCAAAGAGTTTTTAGGTAAATACCCAGGTATTGAATTGGAACTATTGAAAGACGAAGGTGGACCACCAACTGGCAAACCGGTAAATCTTGAAATTATTGGAAACGACTTTGAAAAACTGACATTTTTGGCCGACACAATTAAAACATTTATTGAGCTGTCGGATATTGAAGGAATTGAAGGCTTAAAAATGAACATTAGTACCCAACAGCCCGAGTTGCTAATTCATATAGACCGTGATAAAGCACAACGTTTTGGGCTTAGTACTGGCATGATAGCATCAACTTTCAGAAATGCACTATTCGGATCAGAAGCCTCTACATTTAAGGTAGGCGAAGATGAATTTCCCATACAAGTACGCTTAAAAGACGAATACCGCTACGACTTACAGGCTTTAGAGAATATGAAAATTACACTGTTTGGCGATGGACCGCCAACCCATATTCCATTGTCATCGGTAGCTGAATTCGAATATTCAACATCGCTCAGTTCGGTTCGTCGTAAAGACTTAAAGCGTGTTATTACTTTGTACTCTAACGTAATAGAAGGATATAATGCCAATACAATTAACATGCAACTTACATCACTAATGGATGGCTTTGAAATGCCAACCGCATATAGCTACGAGTTTACTGGCGAGCAACAAGAGCAAAACGAATCGTCCGACTTTTTAGGACGAGCAATGTTAATTGCTTTGGCCTTAATTATGCTTATTCTAGTAACACAATTTAACTCCCTAATTCGCACATTAATTATTATGGGAAGTATTATATTTAGTACCATTGGCGTGTTTGGCGGTTTATGGGCATTCAACATGGACTTTGTGGTTATTATGACCGGAATTGGAATTATTTCGTTGGCCGGAATTGTGGTGAACAATGCTATTGTACTAATTGATTATATTGAACTATTAAAAGACAGGCGACGTAGGGAAATGGGCTTAGACGAAGATGCATTTCTGCCGGTTAGCGTAGCAACCGAATGTATTATTGAAGGTGGCAAAACCAGATTACGCCCTGTACTATTAACTGCCATTACAACCATTTTAGGACTATTGCCAATGGCAGTTGGTTTAAACTTCGACTTTCAGGGTTTATTAACCAACTACAATCCTAATATTTACTTTGGTGGCGATATGGCATCTATGTGGAAAAGCATGAGCTGGAC
>JAUXEM010000093.1 GCA_030620515.1 Salinivirgaceae bacterium | reverse complement strand
TCTTCATTTAATTGTATATGCATAAAATAATAGAGCTGTAAATGTAAGTAGTATCTTGCTGAAATGAAAGAATTTGAGGATGAGTATTTTTATTCTTTTAGTTTTTTTGCTCATATTCTTAAATCCGCAATGCCTGCCCGAAAGTTTTAAAGCTTTTTGTAAAAGCATTCACACCGGCTCTTTTTGGAGTGGACTCACTCTAATAAAAAACAAGTCTTGCTTCTTGAATTAAAATAAATTAAATTTAATACCACAAATCCAATTTAAATGAAAAAGCTTTTCCATTCTTTTTTATTGTGGCGTGTCAAAAACATGAGCGACAGGAGTTTCATGCTTATTTTGAGTGTCATTGTTGGAATATTAGCCGGTTTAACTGCGTGGTTATTAAAAACAGGTGTTTTTTACATGCATAATTATTTAAAGAACGAACTTGAGTTTAATTCTGCTAACTATCGCCTAATTTTATATCCTTTTATTGGCATTGCAATAACTGTTCTGTTTAAAGAATATATTCTTAAAGACCACATTCGCCATAATATCTCCTCTATACTACATGCCATAGCAAAACGCAACAGTTTAATGCGTCTTCACAAAATTTTCTCCTCTATTTTTGGTGCAATAATTACTGCAGGTTTTGGTGGTTCTATTGGGCTTGAGTCCCCTATTATATCTTCAGGATCGTCAATAGGCTCGAACATTGGAAAAGCTTGCCGATTAAATTACAAAAGCATTACTACCCTATTGGGTTGTGGGGCAGCAGGTGCAATTGCAGCTATATTCAACACTCCAATTGCTGGGATAGTATTTGCTTTAGAGGTGCTTCTTCTTGATATGAATCGATACTCATTAATTCCACTATTAATGGCATCGGTAAGTGGCGCCATTACAACAAAACTATTATTTGCCGACGATATATTCTTTGAGTTTACTATTGTTCAGCCATTTTTAGTTAAGCATGTTGCTTATTTTATAGTATTTGGAATAATTGCCGGAGTAAGCTCATTTTACTTCACTCGTTTATTTTTAAACATTGAACACTTTTTCGATAAAATAAAAAGACAATACATAAAACTTCTTATTGGCGGCCCAGCCCTTGGGCTTCTAATTTATATTTTTCCTGCTTTATATGGTGAAGGTTTCGATGTTATAAAATCGTTGTTAGCCGGTGAAGCCAGAGTGATTTTTTCGGAAAGTTTATTTACAGGTTTTATTGATACTGCTTGGGTATTCGGTGCTTTCTTTTTAGCATTAATTTTATTCAAAGTTATAGCAACTTCGCTTACTTTAGGAGCTGGTGGTATTGGTGGCATATTTGCGCCCTCGTTATTTACTGGGGGTATTTTAGGATTCCTTTTTGCATGGTTGAATAATCAGTTCTTTAACGAACATTTGTCGGAAAGTAATTTTGCTCTAGTTGGTATGGCAAGTGTTTTGGGTGGAGTACTACAAGCTCCACTTACCGGAATATTTTTAATTGCTGAAATTACCAGTGGTTATGAGCTTATTGTCCCCTTAATGTTAGCCACAACCATATCGTATGTAACCTCAAAATTCCTAATCTCCAATTCAATTATTACTATGCAATTGGCTAAACGTGACGAATTGGTTACTCATGATAAAGATAAAGCTGTTCTCCACTTTTTAAATGTTAAAAGCCTTATTGAAACTGACTTTTTCCCAATTAACAATGAAGCAAATTTACAAGGTTTAATAAAAGCAATATCTATATCGAAACGTAATGTTTTTCCGGTTATAAATAGTGATGGATTTTTAGTTGGTATTATTTTGCTGGATGACGTACGAGAGATAATGTTTAATGAGCAACAATACAATACGCCTGTTGTAAATTTAATGCAAATGCCTCCGGCTATTATAGACATTAATGAGCATATGAAAACAGTAATGAATAAGTTTAATGATAGTGGGGCTTGGAATTTACCAGTTTGCGAAAACGGGCGTTATATTGGATTTATCTCAAAATCGAAACTTTTTTCGGCTTACCGAGCACAGCTTATTAATATAACAGAAGAGTGATGCTAGCCTAAAGATATTAGACATTGGAAAAAAATAATTCTATAATCTCTTCATCTAATGTCTAATATCTAACAATTTACTTAATTCCCATAAATTGGAATGTGGCTTAAAAGCTTTATGTCATTAATATCTGTGTAATCATATTGATACAATCCATCCACACCAATCATTAACAATACATCGCCCAATGGAATTACATCAAAAGCATGAATTTCAGGATAAGAAGCTATCATATTTGAATCAATTTTTAACACATCATTAGCATCATAAATTTTCAATCCAGCATCGCCATCACAAATAAAAAGCACACTATTATCTATTCCCAAACCGTAAGGTTCTTCCATTGGATACGATTTTACAAAGCTTGGGTTTTCAATTACTGAAATATCAATTACATCGAGCTGACTTTCAATTGCTCCACACAAATTACCACCTCGTAAGGTTACGTAAGCATAATTGCCTTCAACTACTACTGGGTCGCAAGAGCTAGCATGTCTGAACTCAGAAATATATTCTGGATTTTCAGGATTTTGCAAACTATAAATATACAAACCAGTTTGGCTACCAATAAACAATTTTTGATCATATGGAAATAATGTTTCAATATTCCAACTTATGGCAATTTGCTTAGCAAAATCAGGATTAGCTGCATTCGAAATATCAAATAAATGCAACGAAGCATTATCAATAGCATATAAATAATTATCATATAACGTAAAGCGTGCCATTGAACCACCTACGCCAAAATCGCCACTACCGGCACTGCCAACATCTGCATAATTTACAGCATCCAGACTTTCCCATTTCGAGAATCGCCAATAATTATTATTATCTCCCTCAACTTTAACTGTTTTCTTGCTTACTTTATATCCTGTTATCACACCTCTACTTTCATTTACATCATCAAGCACCCCTTCTGCGTAAAAAGGAATAATATATGGAAACACATTTGTATCTCTGTCAACTTCCGTTATATTCTGCATATCGCTAATATCAATAGTAAGTAAATCTACATAACTATCGGCATAAAGCATGTCGCCTTTAATAGCCATATCAACATTTCCAGGTATCTCAATAAACAAAATTGTGGTTGGGCTGGCAGGGTCTGCATTATTTATTACATGAATACCCTCTTGATACTCATTTATAAAGATAAAATTGTCTTTAAAATAGATTTTGCCCGATTGAATAATATCTTGACCACTTTTTACAACAAACGATGAACGCAGATCATTGTATGTCATATACTCAGGTGTATTAACCGTATAGGTTTCTTCAATAACATCCTGACACGAGTAAAAGCCTACAAACAGACCTGCAACCAAAAAATAAAACAGTAGTTTTTTCATAGTATAATAGTTTTATAGTTAAAATACACTATGCTAAGATGATGATTCCCAAAAAAAGTTGCGTGCTACTAAAAAAACAGCAATACAAACGCAACTTTTTTGTTATTTACTGTATCTGCTATAAGTATTATAATAAACCACAATGGATTGAAAATCCATAGTTTTTTAAAGCGAATGAAATTCGCACATTTTTTACCACGAAGACACAAAGTCACTAAGGATATTGTTAATGGACTTTTTCACATTGTGTCTTAGTGTCTTAGTGGGTTTGCCTTAAAAGAGAAAATTTATAGAAACTAAAGAATTGCAAGGTTTTAACCTATAACTTTATAATAAACTTTACACTATGAAAGATATATTATTTGCACTAATCCTTTTGTTACCAATAATTGGCTACTCTCAAAAAACAAGCGATGTTATCTATTTGAATAATGGCAGCATTATAAAAGGACAGATTATTAGTAATGAAAATAATTCTGTAAAAATAGAAACCTACTGCGGAAATACATTTGTATATTTATCTGCTGATATTCGTGAAATAACAGAAGAAAAGTACATTCCTTTTAAAACCTTAAAAAACACAGGCTATTATAACTATACCTCAATGGGTGGGCTTATTGGGTCGGTAAGTGATAATAAAACCACAACGTTCTCATTTACCATGGAACATAACTATCAAATAAATAAAAACATAGCTGTGGGTGCTGTTACAGGTATAGATTGGTTTGAATACCCTGTTGCTCCTATTGGTATAAATTTCAAACTAATTGCCCCTATGGAATATAATATGGCAATTTACCTAGGTATTACAGGAGGTTACTCTGTACCATTAGAGGAACTTGTTGTAGCAGATTATGATATAAAAGAAACGAAAGGTGGTTATTTTGCCAGTTCTGAAATAGGTGTAATACTTCCATCGATGGGAAATGCTAATATTTTTATTGCAATAGGTTACCGCTACCAAGATTTGAGATATGTACGCGAAGATCGGTGGTTAGATGAGGTGGAAAGAAAAACAACGTATAATCGTTTTTCGCTTAAAGTTGGTGTTTGTTTACATTAGAACCTAGATGCCTAGAATATAGATACTAGACAAAAAAAAACCGCCCCATTATTTGAGACGGTTTCTATATACTTTAAAAAATATTTCTTATTTCTCCATGTTTGGTAATTCAAGACCATATCCTTTTTTCTTGTCTTCAGCTTTTAAGGCAACAGCAACAAAAATTGCTAATAAACCAGTAGCTGCAAAAATCATCATTGGAATGGTATAATCATAATGGAATCCTTTTACAGACTCATCAGGAATACGACCGTATTTTTCTAAAGCCCATCCAATTAGTAATGGCATACCCATTAATCCCCAATTTTGCACCCAAAAAATTAGTGCAAAAGCAGTACCTAACTGTCTTTCAGGAATAACTTTAGGTACCGAAGGCCACATTGCCGATGGAACCAGTGAAAATGTAACCCCTAAGAAAACAATAAGAGCTATAGCAATAACATAATGATCTAAAAATGGAATAGAAAACAAAATATGAGCTATCAATAGCATAATTGCACCTATTAACATAATTGTAGCACCTTTCCCTTTTCTGTCGTAAATACTACCGAATAAAGGTGTTAGTAATATTGTACCAAAAGGAAGCAATCCGGGTATGGTACCTGCAAACTCTGGATTAACACCATATTTGTTAATCATTAAATCGGTTGCATAATATAAGAATGGAAATACTCCTGAATAAAATAATACACAAAGTAGAGCAATTAACCAAAAACCTTTGTTGGTTAGTATTTTAAAAATATCAGTTACCTTAAACTCGTCTTCTTCACTTGCTTCATCTAATAGCCCCTCTGATGCTTCAAGTTTTTTATCCATAAAGGTGTACCAAATAAAAGCAATAAAACCTGCAACCAATAAACCAAGACCAAGCATAACAGGTGCAGATAAAGCCGGTGCGGCTTTAGATCCAAACCAAACTGTAGCCATTGGGTAAGGTAATGCAAGTGCAAGTGCTGTACCCATACGTGCGGTAGCCATTTCAAGACCCATTGCAAGAGCTAACTCTTTTCCTTTAAACCATTTTACAATTATTTTTGACACGGTTATTCCTGCAATTTCAACACCAACACCGAAAATTGCAAATCCAATGGCTCCGTAGAATATTTGCGATTTAATACCAAATATAACTCCATCGATAGGCACTAAACCCTCAATAGCAGCATATTGCAATAATGTACCTACTATCATTGTTAATGCAGCACCAAGTCCTGTAAATCTTACACCTATTTTGTCTAATATTATTCCTCCAAAAATTAACATTAAGAAAAAAACATTAAACCAACCGTATGCACTATTCCATAATCCAAAATCGGCACTATTCCATCCCATATACTCTTCTAAAAGAGGTTTTAATGGCGAAATTACATAGTTAATATAATAACCTGTCATCATTGTAAAAGAGACTACTGCTAGGGCTCCCCACCTGGCACCCTTCGAATCTCTTAAACTTTTTGTAATTGCTTCTGTCATAATTATTCTATTTTGAAAATTAAATCTATAAAAAACGCATCGAAAATAATCATTTTTATATACCAAGTACTATTTTGAGTAAACTTTAATTGTTAATAGATAATTATATTTTTAGATATGAGTAGTGAGACAAAATATAATACCTTGACATACGAATTGTTGTCACGAATGCCACATCGTTAACAAACAGCTCATTACTACCCACATACAAAACACCACAAGCTATATTAACTATATAAAATAAAGAAAACCGCCTCACAATGAGACGGTTTTATATATTTAAGAAAACTAATTCTTATTTCTGTATATTTGGTAATTCAAGTCCATATCCACTTTTCTTGTCTTCAGCTTTTAATAAAAATGCAAAAACTAAAGCTAGAATTGTAAGACCAACAAAAATTAACCAAGTTGAAGAATAATCAAACATTGGTATTTCACCTGACACTCTAAGAGCCTGTATTTTGCCTGAAATTTCACCGGCAGGAATACCTTCTGCTCTAAAATTAGCAATAGCTGTTTCAATTTTCTGATTTACACCAGGATTACTTTTATCTAATACTACTCCCAGTAAAATTGGCACTAACATTAGCCCAATATTTTGAACATAAAAAATTAAAGCATAAGCTGAGCCTAACTGCTTTTCAGGTATAATTTTAGGTACCGAGGGCCACATTGCAGATGGAACTAATGAGAATGCTATACCTAAAAGTACAACTGCAAAAATTGCAACCCAAGTTGCTGTTAAAGCAGGCATATAGAAAATAGCATGAACAATAACAAGTAGAATTGCTCCTAGAATCATCATGGATGCACCCTTACCCATTTTATCGTATATGTATCCAAATAAAGGTGTTAGCAAAATTGTACCAAAGGGTAAGATTGATGGAATATCGCCAGCTGTTGCTGGGTCAACACCAAACTTATTTACCATTAAACCCGATGAGAATTTATAGAATGGAAAAACAGCAGAGTAGAATAAAAGACAAAGAATTGCAATATACCAAAAACCTCTACTTGTAATAATAACCTTAATATCTGAAATTTTAAAAGGTTCTTCTTCCTCAGCTTCATCCTCAATTTGCTTGTCTAGTTTAGTATCCATAATTGTATACACAAGAAAAAGGATTAATGCTATACTAAGGGCAATTGTACCAACCAAAACAGCTGTAGGAATATCAAAAGCATTAGCAATACGTGGTGAACCAAAAAGCGCAATAAATGAACCAAAGCGAGCTAATGCCATTTCAGTACCCATAGCAAGTGCCATTTCTTTACCTTTAAACCACTTTACAATAATTCTAGACACTGTAATTCCTGCACCTTCAGCACCAACACAGAATAATGCAAAACCTGCAGCAGAAATAAATACTCGTTTATCAATACCTACAATAGTTGAACCTATCTCAAAGTCTCCGGCAAATGCATAGTACTTAATAATTGCACCAAGTATCATAACAATACCTGCACCAATTGCAGTAAACTTAATGCCCATTTTATCTAAAACTATACCAGCAAATATTAGCATAAATGCAAATACGTTTAAATATCCCTGTGCACCAGTTACTAATCCCCAATCAGTACCACTCCAGCCATATGTGCTTTGAATAAGTGTTTGTAAAGGAGAAAGGACTTCCATAAAAGTGTAAGCGATTAACATGGTAACCGACACTAGTATTAAAACAAACCAACGTGCTCCTGCACTTTCCCTTAAGCTTGTTTTTATAGTTTCTGTCATAATAAAATATTTATTTGTTGTGTAAAATAAAATAGGAAAGCAATAATTGCTTTCCTATCTGAGTGTTCTTTTATTTTTTAGGAATATTTTTCAGTGTTTCTAACAACCAATCGTAAAATTTACCTACGGTTGCAATATTCACTTTCTCGTCGGGTGAGTGAGGGAAACGAATAGTTGGTCCAAAAGAAATCATGTCCCAATTAGGATAAACGCCACCTAATAAGCCACACTCTAAACCTGCGTGAATAGCTTTAATTTCAGGAATTTTCCCATGCATTTTTTCATAAACATTCTGCATTGATTTCAAAATAGCTGAATCCATATTTGGTTTCCATCCTGGATATTCACCTTCGAAAACAACCTTTGCTCCAGCTAATTCAAATACACTTCCTATTGAGTTTACTAAATCGTCTTTACCCGAGTCAACCGATGAGCGCAATAGGCATTGTACAACAACTTTATCGCCATTTAATTTAACTACTGCAAGGTTAGTTGATGTCTCCACTAATCCTTTCATATCTTGACTCATGCGAATAACACCATTTGGGCATCCGTAAACAGCTTTTGTTAAGCGGCTTTGCACATCGGCAGATACTACTTTAGCTGGCATGTCGGTAGCCTTAACTGTAAAAGAATATTCTGGCTCAACAGATGCTAGTTCAGCATTAGTAAGTTCGTGAAAACTAGCTACACAAGCATCTAATTCCCCTGCTTTTGCATCAGGAATTAATATTACCGCTTCCGCCTCGCGAGGAATAGCATTACGTAAACTTCCGCCTTGAATATCGGCTAAGCGAATACCATAGCGTTCGGTAGCATGCTTAATATAGCGAAAAATAAGTTTATTGGCGTTTCCTCTTTCCAATGGAATATCCATACCAGAATGACCACCTTTTAAACCTGAAATAATTAATTTAAAAGCTTTGTAACCAGTAGGTGCAGCTTCTAAACTAGCATCGAAATAAAAGTTACCATCAATACCACCAGCACAACCAACATATAATTCACCTTCATCTTCCGAGTCAAGATTCATTAAAATATCGCCTTTTAAAACATCGCCTTTAAGACCAAAAGCACCTGTCATACCAGTCTCTTCATCGCATGTAAATAATCCTTCAACAGGTCCGTGAACAATGTTTTTTGAAGCTAACACTGCCATTGATGCAGCTACTCCCATACCATTGTCGGCACCTAAAGTTGTGCCGCGTGCAGTAACCCAATCGCCATCAATATATGCATCAATAGGATCTTTGGTAAAATCGAAAGAGCTTCCGCTATTTGCTTGTGGTACCATATCCAAGTGTCCTTGGAAAATTACTCCTTTTCGGTCTTCCATTCCAGGAGTAGCAGGCTTACGAATAATTACATTACCTATTTCGTCTTTAATGGTTTCAAGACCTAGGTCTTTACCAAACTTAACCATATAGTCTTGTATAGCATCTTCGTGCTTACTTGGACGTGGAATTTGTGTTAATTGATAAAAGTATTCCCAAATTAATTTTGGCTCTAAATTTCTAATTTCTTCACTCATTATAGTTATCCTCCGTATATAATTTAATTTTTTAAAGTCTCGAATTTAAGAAAATTTATTATATCTATAATTTATAATTTTATAATAAAAAACAGTAAATCACTTATTTTTACCCAAATTGAGCAAATCACTATTTCGCTATACTAGTATCGTTAAACTTATGTTATAAGCAAAATGGCGACAATTTTACTGGAATTTTTTCAGTTCCGCCATATATAAATGGGTTTCCGGCTCTTGTTGTAATTTTAAAATTACTCACCTTGTAATTTGATTTATTAGGATTCCAAATAAAAAACTTAACCCTTGTATTCTTTTCAAAATTTATATCTGGTATAGATATTGTGTACATTACTTTATTAAAAGCAGAATCAGACAGAATAAATTCATCTATTTCTCTTGATCTCCAATCAATAACTTCACCATTTTTTTCCATAGAAGAAACAATTTTTGCTCCACCAATACTATCTATCTGGTTTACATTTAACGACAATTCTATGAAATTATTCTCTGAAAAAATAATAGAATCAAGCTCTAGCTCAATGGTTCCGATGTATTCTGATTTTGTTGCAACGATTCCACAACCTAAAGTATCTATTTCTTGAATATCTTTCTCGAATTCGAAATATTTACAAGGAGTATCGAATTGCTTATCTGACTTTTTAAGTAGATATGCTTCCCCTGCAATTGTATATTCTTTCTTCACTATTTCAGGAAAGTAATTTAAAGCAACCTGAAAATAAGTAAGGTTATGCATTGTGGCTCTACCAAAATATAAGTATTCAGATTTTGCCGAGTCTAATAAACTAATAAAATCTTTTATATTGCTAATGGAATCGCTATAGAAAGTATTGTTGTTAGTATAGCCATGCTTGGCATTATAGTAATTATCTACTTTAATATAGGTTGCTTTAAAAGACAGTAAATTTTCCGCGTTAATGTCCTGCTCCCATTCCATTAACGATTCTGCAATTAATTTATACCTATGCTTATTAAACAAATATTGGTGATTGCGTTCAATAAATAGAGATGCTGTACCTACTATTAAAATTAATGTAACTAGGAATAATTCTTTTGTATTGCTAGTTTTTCGTATAAACGATGCCAAAAACAGCAACAAAAAAGGAAAAGAGAAATACAATACCTTTTCGTGCACCACATTGTTTACAAAATAGGAATATAAGAATCCGATAAGCATTGGTGTTAAAAACCAAATTAGCGATATCCAGCGTAAGCTTATTTGCCTTTTACTAATGTTTTTAGCAAACAAAAATAGCAAAGGAAATATAACAACAGCTGCTATTACCCATGAATGATGAAATACATAAGATATGTATTTAAAAAAGTAAGAAAATTCAAATGCTCCCAGCCAACCTTCAATTCCACCTTTAGATAGTTGGTAAAAGAAAATACCTAAATGTGGAGCAAATAATAGAAATATTGAAAACCCTAAGCCTAAATATTGAATTATACTTTTTCGCTTAATTAAAAATAACCCCGTTGCCCAAACAATTACTACAAACAACAAGCTGAAATAATGTGTATAAGTACAAATAGAGGCTGCTATAACATAAAGTATCGAATATTTTAAGGTAGGCTTATTTCTTACAATTTTATCCCAAAAATAAACCATTAAAAGAATAAAGGGAATGCCAAAACCATACATTCGGGCTATTTGACTTTGTGCCACAGCATATTGCAAAATAGCCATAAAACTGGCCGCATAAATAGCTGCGGTTGTGTTAAACCATTTTTTTCCAATTATATAAACTAAAAGAACAGAAAATATTCCAAAAAGTATAATGGGGAATTTTACTGCCATTTCGCTACTACCAAAAGCTTTTGTGTAGAAATAACTATATAAGTGATATCCAGCAGGATGACCATCCTCCATCACTCCTCCTGAAATCAAATCGTTTAAATTACCAAAATCTAATCGAAATATTGTACTAAACTCGTCGTGGGTAAATGCTTGGTCCGTTAATTTATAGAACCTTAGCCCAGTTGCAACAAGCAGTATTAATACTATTGGTATTATACTTTTGTTAATTTTCACAATACAAACTTATAGGTTTTCTTTTATAAAGTTCACCATTTTTGTATATAGGTGGTACCTAGTATTTCCACCGTAAATACTATGATTCCGGTTGGTGTAGTAGAACATTTCAAACTGCTTATCTGCTTGAACAAAAGCCTCTGCAATTTCCATTGAATTTTGAATATGAACATTATCGTCGCTAGTACCATGAATAATTAATAGCTTACCTTTTAATTTATCTGCATGGTGTATAGGCGAGTTATTATCGTATCCTTCTGTATTCTGTTGTGGAGTTCGCATAAAACGCTCGGTGTAAATATTATCGTAATAACGCCAATTTGTAACCGGAGCAACAGCAATACCTGCTTTAAAATACTCGGCTCCTTGTGTCATGCAATTAAGTGTCATAAAGCCGCCATAGCTCCAACCCCAAATTCCAATACGGCTGGCATCAACATAATTTAATGCGCCTAAGTGTTTTGCTGTTGCAATTTGGTCAATCGTTTCATATTTGCCTAGTTGCAGGTATGTTACTTTGCGAAACGCCTCGCCCCTAGCACCAGTTCCTCTTCCATCGACACAAACAACAATATACCCTTGGGCAGCTAAAACTTGCTCCCATCCTATTCTAAAACTATTAGTAACTTGTTGTGAAGCTGGGCCGCTATATTGAGTCATAAGTAACGGATATTCTTTATTTACATCAAAACTAACGGGTTTAACCATCCATCCATTTAGACTTACACCTTCTTCTGTTTCAAAAGAGAAAAATTCTTTAGGTGAAAAATTTACCGTTTCAAGCTTATCTTTTAAGGCTTTATTGTCTTTAAGTACTCTAATTTGATTACCCTTAGCATCGTGCAAAGCAACCAGATTAGGCGTATTTACGTTTGAAACGTAATTTATATAATATTTAAATCCTTTACTAAAAACGGCTCTGTTTGTTCCTTTAAGTGTACTTAATTTTTTCTTAGCAGAGCCATCAAGCTTTATTACATAAATTTCGCGATCCATTGGCGATGCTTCAGCACTTTGATAATACACTAACTTTTTTGTTTTATCGAAACCTAAATATTTCATTACATCCCAATTACCTTTGGTTACTTGCTTTATTAAAGAACCATCGGCACTATGCAAATATATATGTAGAAAACCACTACGCTCGCTCAAGTATATAAACTGATCGCCATTATTTATAAAAGTTAAGTTATCGAAATACTTCTCACTAATGTATTTATCATTCTCTTCGGTATAAAATATTTCGGAATATCCTGTTTCGGCATCGGCATATAAAAACTCCAATTTATTCTGCAAACGGTTTAAGCGATACAATACTATTTTACCCTTTGGTGACCATTTTAAGCGTGGTATGTATTGATCGGTTTCTTTACCAACATTCACCTCTACTGTTTTTTCGGTCTCAATATTATAAGAATGTACAGTAACAATGGAATTATCTTCTCCTGCTTTCGGATATTTAAATGCATAATTTTCAGGATACAAAACATTATCTTTTTTCTGCGGAGCAATACCTGCGTATACTGTCATGTTAAATACCGAAACATTACTTTCATTAAACTTACAATATGTAATATATTTACCATTTGGCGACCAAGCAAAAGCCTGATTATAAGCAAACTCTTCTTCGTAAACCCAATCGGGAGCACCATTAATTATTTTATTAAATTCGCCATCGGTGGTTATTTGCTTTTCGCTACCAGAAGCAATTTCTGCAATAAAAAGATTGTTATCACGAACAAAAGCCACTTCAGTTCCATTTGGAGATAATGTAGCTAAACGCTGTACCCCATTATTGGAAACCGGAAAAAGCTCTTTTGTTGCTATGTCCCAAACATAATATTCTGCCGTAAAAGAGTGACGATAAATGCGCTCTCGGTTTACATAAAAAATAACCTTTGTTTCGTCTGCATTAAAAGTATAATTAGTAAACTTTGGCAGTTTATCGCTATTTATTTCTTTTACAGAAACCAATTCTGTTACTTTTTCGCCGGTTTTGTAACTATATTTCACTATTGCAGAATCACCAGCTAATGCTGAATAATGCACCCCATCATTCATTGAACTTAAGCCACGAACAGACTGTTGACGAAACTTACTTGTTTTGTAAATATCTGCTATAGTAATATCATCTTTTTCAATATTTTGAGAATTACCAAATAGGCTTATTGAAAGAAATAAAAATAGAATAAAATATTGCTTCATTGTATTGTAAGTTTTAGTGTTTTGTACTTATTTGCTTCTATTAAATTGTATAATATTTTCAAAGATTACATTTTAATTTTTAAGTAAAAATGATAAATACATGTTTTTTAAAATATCAGCTAGTTATATTACCGACATAATGTTATGCAACCCTAAAAATCAAACATTATTAGAGTATATTTAGCAATTGTTAAACTTGCCTTAACGGCAGACATAAAACAAGGTGCATGCGCTTAACTACTAGTTAGTTATACTAATGGATAGTAGTGCATTTTATCTATAATGAATTAATATAAAACTAAAGCACAAGTCGATCGTAGCCATGTCGTTCCTTAGGAAGACAAGACCTGATAACAACTCCTTGGCTCGGGAACAGCGTGTGGCGCACCTGCGCCCGGGCGGCCGTGTCGCCACAC
>JAUXEM010000070.1 GCA_030620515.1 Salinivirgaceae bacterium | reverse complement strand
TAAGGTTACTTCAGTGATGTTACAAGTTAATGTTTCATTATCAGTAGGAAGAAGTCCTGTTATGCTTGGAGAGGCTGTATCAATAGCAACATTAACTAGATCGAAATCAGAGCATCCATTTGGGCTGGTAACCGTTAAACGGAATTGCCCCCAATCGTTTACTGTTGCACTTACACCATTGGTAGCTGATGTTATTAAACCATTTCCTGAAACTTCCTCCCATAAGTAACTTGATATTATGCCTGAACTACTAGATATTGTTAGAGTTGCAGGATTATTATCGCAGGTTATTGGGTTCGGATTTTGATCTAAGAGAATAGTTGGTGCACTTGTATTATCACTAACATAAACCGATGTTGAGGCGCTACATCCATTACCAGGAAATGTAGCTGTAAGCCAGTATGTTCCAACGCTATATACTGTTGGATTTAATGTGTTGTCATTATCAATAGCACCCGGTCCTGTCCATAATAATGAAGAGCCTGCAGTGGCAGTTGCTGTTAGTTCTGGATCGGGATCAGAACATGATATTTCGTAACTGCCTGGTATAGTTACTATTGGGTAGCTTATTGTATTGCCAATTGCAATGGTGCTGGATGCCAAACAACCCGTTATATTATGATTGGCTGTTATGGTATAAGTATCTTCAACACTTACCTCAATAATCATAGTTCCCTGACCACTCACAATATTACCAACTCCTGTATGTGACCATACTATGCTTGATGCGTCAATATCGCCATTAACATCGGTAGCTGTAAGTGTAACGGTAGGATTATTACAATCAATGTCAGCATTACTTGCGCTTATTGTAACACTTGGTATTGTGGTTGCAGAATCTACTGTAATGCTTTGCTGATCGGTACATTTACTTAAGGGGTGATGAGAAGTTACGGTATATGTACCAGAAGTTAAAGCTTCAACAAATTCGTTATAAGTTCCTGATTGTGCTCCTAAACTTCCTGTACCACTAGTTGCCCATGTGAAAGTTGCTGTTGGAACGGTAGCTACATTAGCAGTTAATTGAACCGATGGATTACTACATGTTAAGTCATCACCATCGCTAATAAAAGAAGTTATAGTTGGGACTTCAATATTTTGGATTACTTCAACATCAGCAAAATTGGTACATCCGGTAGTTGTTTCTTCAACCGTTAAAGTATATATACCAGGAGTATTTGCTGTAGTTATTTGATTATTTGGAGTTGTTGTTACTGCAGGACCTGTCCATACATAAGTAGGATTAGCTGTTGTGGAATTTCCTGAAATTAGCACATCGTTATCAATACAATTTAAAGTATCGTTGGGTACAGCAATAACTGAAATTTGTGGAGGAGTATTGTTTGCTACAACTGTAGCTGATGCATATCCTTCGCAGTTATTATTTTGATCTGTTACAGTTAAAGAATAAGTACCAATAGCATTTACCGAAATAGTACTACTTGTTTCTGTTGTGCTCCATAAAAAGTCAGATGCAGTATTGGCAGATGATACTATGTCAACTGAAGGAAAATCACATGTTATAACATCAGGTGGATTTATTGTTGCAATTGGTGCAACAGTATCAGCACCTACTGAAATTGAATAAGTATTAAAACACGACTGTGCATTTGGAGCCACTTCAATTTCTACTTGATAGTCTCCCCATCGTTCAACTGTGGCAATATTGGCAAGGGTGCTCTCAATAACACCACCGTTACTTGCTGTCCAATTCCACCCCACTATATCCGCTGGGTTTTCAGTTGAATTAGCAGTTAATATTACTCTACTTGCAGGGTCGCATGAGATTAAATCGGCAGTTGGGTTTATGCTAATATCTGGTTCTTGGTTAACTGTAATTGCTAAAGTAACCCAAATTGAAGAATCACATGAATTAACTGCTCGAACCTGCAGCGTTCCGGTCACCGATCCTGCAGCATAATCTACAATAACGCTAGATCCTGTATTATTCCCAATAATAGCACCTGATGTTGTTTGCCACTCAAAAGCATTTTCAAAATTAAAATCTATTGGATTTATTGAATATGTTACTCCAGTTTCTCCTTCACATACAATATCATCTCCAGTAATTGTTGTTCCACCATTTACAGTTGGTTTATCAAATGGAGTAACAGTAAAAGAACTTGCTAAACCATTTGCACAAGCACCACTGCCTGATACACCATATACACTAATATCGCCACCAGCAAATGCCAGATCGAAAGTAACTGTTATTGATGTTCCTAAATCTGCAACAAGCGTTACACCAGCCGGTCGTACCCACACATAACTTGCTGCATTTGCAATTGCTGGTACAGTATATGTATGTACAGTTGTTCCATTGGCACAAACAATGGCATCGCCAGAAATAGCTCCTGCATCATCTACCTGAGGTACTTCTACAGGAGTAATGGTTCCAGCCAATTGAACCTGACATAAATTACTATTTTCCACTATAACCGTATAATTAGCAGCTGGATAGGCTCCTGCAAAGCTAAAAGCGGCTCCAGTTCCAGCAAGCGTTTCCATTATAGTTCCCGGACTTTGTACAAGTGAATAATCATGGGTATTGTCTTGGCTATTTGATACGCCAATGGTAATTCCTGAAGTATTTGAACAATATTCTATGCCACCAGGAGTGGTAACTGAAAATGTATTATCGGGTAGAGCCCATAAATTCACAGGTTTAATTACATCATTAACACAACCTGTAACTGGATCGGTATATATATAAGTAATATCATGGGTAGTAACTGCTAAACCATTCGGATCAAAATCAATGATTCCTACGCCAGGATTTATTAATCCATTTCCGGTAAAAACTCCGGTTGCGCCAATAGGACTACCTGTTAGCGATACGGCAGTGCCATTAGCACAAATATTAGCAGGTAAACCATTAAAATCAACAGTTGGTAAAGGGTTTATATTTACATTTTGTGTTATTGTCCCAGCACATCCATTTAAATCTGTAACTGCATAAGTTATATCAAAACCTCCCGTTGGATCAATGTTAGCAGGGTAAAGTACAGCAGTACCATCAAGATTATCTAAATAATCAGGAGCGCCCCAAGTGGCTGGGAATGTAAAAGTCCCCGGTACAGCTGCTAAACCGATAGTTGGGTTACCTGTAATATTAACAGATAGAATATCTTTACAATAGCTAACCGCTAAGCCATCTATAGTAACAACTGGTGCTGGATTAACCGTAACTGTATTACTGGTAACAGCACTAACACAACCATTAACGTCAGTATGTGTGTAAGTTATAAAGTAAGTATTTGCTCCTACAGAAGGATCAAACTGAGAACCAGTTACACCACCTGTACCTGTAAAAACACCGGGTGCTGGTGTAACAGCATCGGCTGTACCTATTAATGAAACTGGAATGCCATTTTCACAAAAGTCTAGATTTAAGGCAGTATGTGCTTTCCCATCAATTGTAAAGCTTACCGATGGTAAGGCATTTACTGTAACATCAACACTACTAGTTTCGCTACAACCTGTTGCTGTTATCGTACCTGCTACTGTATAAGTAGCATTTAATCCTGGAGAAACAGTTATTGAAGCTGTGGTTTCTCCTGTATTCCATAAGTAAGTATTTGAGTTACCTGTAGCGGTTAATACTGTTGACTCGCCAATACAGATATCTACATTGGAACCTGCATTAACTGAAGGTAAAGGATTAACATTAACATTGACAGAATTAATAGCCTCACATGAGTTTACATCAGTTATTGTTACTGTATATGTAGTTGTAACCGATGGGCTTACTGAAATGCTTGGTGTAAATTCTGTGGTATTCCATGAATAATTTGTGCCCCCTGTTGCAGTTAAGGTTGCTGTTTCTCCATTACAGATAGTAGCATCAGGGCTAATGGTAGTAATTGGAAGAGCATTAACCGTTACGGCTAAAGTCGTAGAAACTCCAGTACCACATAAATTAACCCCAGCTACGGTAATATCGCCTGAGGTGGATCCTACAGCATAGTTTATAGTTATTGATTGGGTACCCTGACCGCTTGTAATATTAACTCCGGCAGGAACAGTCCAAAAATATGTATTAGCATTGGTTATAACACCAATTGTATATATTTCATTGGTATTAATGCATACATTGTTATTTCCACCTATGACTCCTGCTGTAACGGCGTCGCTTGGTAAGGGGTTCACTGTTATTGCCGACGACGTTTCTGCTCCAGCACCACAGACATTACCTCCTTTTACTTTAATATTACCCGATGTTGCAAGTGCTGAGAAGAAAACGGTTATACTGTTTGTTCCTAAACCAGCAGTTATTGATGCTCCAGGTATTCCAGAAACATCCCAAGTGTAAAAAGTAGCATTGGCTATGGCAGCAACTGAATAGTTTTCACTTGAAGCCTGACATACAGGTGAATTTCCTACGATTGGTGTTGCAGCAGCAGGTAAAGGATCAATGGTTACTACAGCCGAACCTGTCATAAATTGACTACATAATGTAGCAGGGGCAACAACAGTTGCTTCAATTGTATAGGAGCCAGCTGCAGTTTGAGGTGGAACAAAAGAAATTGAAGAGCCTGTAAAACCGTTTTCAACATTACCTGTTGCAATGCCTTCATAAAACAGTTCGTAATTCACACCTGTGGTTGAATTATCTAGTCCAATTGCTAAGCCCGCCCCTCCTTCACAATAGGTACCTGTTCCGGTTACCGAAAAAAGTGTAGGTAAAGGATTCACTGTAATTGCAGCACTACCGGTTAAATCTCCAGCTTGTGCAATACAATTAGCATCTGAAAGTACTAATAAGGTATGTGTTTTTGAAGTAGCGGGTGATACAATATAATTATAAGGAGTTGTTGCAGTTCCAACAGCTACAGGAGTACCATCGGTATAAGTTATATTCCATGGAGTTGCTCCAGTTAAAGCTATAGAAATGGTACTATTCTCTCCAACACAAATAGTATTATCGCCTGAAATATTTGCAGTAGGTCGTTCGTTTACTGTAACGGCAACACTACCAGTCATTTCAGCAGACTGTGCTATACAACCATTTGCATCATTTAAAGCACTTACTGTATAAGTTATATCTGCACCTGGTGTAAGTGCTAATGAAAATGGATCAGATGAAGTTGAACCAAATGTACCATCAGATAAAGTATAGTCCCAATCACCAGTACCTGTAAAATCCATAGCTAAAGTAATCGATTCACTCTGGCAAATAGTTGTAGGATCTGCTGTAGATAAATCCACGGTAGGATTTGGATTAACACTTACATTCACATTATCGGTTCCAGTACAAGTATTGGCATCTTGAATTACAACAGTATAATTATAAACTTGAGCAGCTGAACCTGGTACTACATTGGTTGGGCTTACATTATAATCGGCTGAAGCAACATATGCTCCACCTTCCCAAGAATAAGTAACAGGTGCTGCTGGTGCAACTGTAAGATCTGTTGCTGTTAAAGTAATAGCATCTCCGTTACAAGAAGTCACTGTAACTCCTGCATCAACCGTTGGGTTAGCTTTTACATCAATTGAAGTAGCAGCTGTTTCAGTACAGGTATTTACTAAATCAGTAACTGTAACTGTATAATTATTTACTCCTAATATTGCTGGATTAACAACTGGGTTTTGCACAATAGATCCATCAGACCATGCAAAAGAATATGTTCCTGAACCGCCAACTGCTGATGATGTTAAAGTAGCTCCGGCACCTAAACACATATTTTGAGCAGGACCAATGGTTACTGTTGGAGCATTGCTTATACTTACTGGTGCATTACCATTCATAGTCTTTGAACAACCTATACTTGTTGCAACCACGGTATAAGTACCTGCGGCAACTTGTAAACCAAAATTAAAAGCACCAGGAAGAACGGGAACAATGGTAATACCTGTTGGAATTCCATTCCGTAATAATTCGTAGCTTACCCCAGCATCAGAATTACCCAAACCTACTAATATACCAGGTGCAGCTGCATTATCACAATAAGCACCACCACCATTAACATTATATATAGTAGGTGCAGTATTTATAGTAACTGGTTTTGTCTCATCATCGGTACAACCTAAACCTGTGGTATAAGTATATGTAACACTGTAAGGGCCACCACCTGCAGCCAAGCTAGACGGTGAAAAGGTAGCAGTTCCTGTTCCAAGAATGTTGCTTATACCATCCCCAGTAAATGTTCCTGAAAGAGGAATATTACCTGTAAGTGTAACATCAGCATCGTTTTCACAATATGGACTATTTAAATTAGAAAAATCGGCAACAGGAACGGCTGAAACGGTCACATCCTGAGTAATTTCATTCACACATCCTTCAGGGTCGGTATATTGATATGTAATAGTATTTGTTCCTGTAACAACAGCAGCATCGGAAGGGTCAAATTCGGCATTTCCTCCACCTAAATCAGTTATGCCATTTCCAAATGCATCACTTGCAGGAAAAACATCAACAGGAGTATAACTAAAAGCATCAACTGCATCATTCTCGCAAAAATTTGAACCCAAACCATTAATAAAAACTTGAGTTCCAACCCTTGTAGTTTCTGTTATAGGACTGGTACAACCATTTCCATCAGTATAAGTATAAGTTATATCCATTAAGCCCAAACCTGTAGTTGCTGTGTTAAAATCAGCAGTACCTGCTACCACATTTACATTTTCAATTCCTAAACCTGAAAAAACACCACCAGCTGGTGATCCCGTCAAAGCATCAATACCATCATCATCGCAGTACCAACGTGGAGGAGTGGGATTAGGATCAATATAATCTAAACCAGCAATGCTAACTACTGGATTTGGATTTACTGTTAGACTATAAGTAAAAGTAAAACCATCACAACTTCCAACTGTGGGGACAATATCATAATCAACAACAACCGGGAACAATGAAGTATTGGTTAGAGTTTCACTTATAATGGATGAAGCACCTGCCGTGGCACCTTCAGCAATATCTGGATCTGCGGCTCTTGACCATGCATAGGTAGTTCCTCCAATATCACTTGTAATAGTATAAGTTTGTGGCAAACCACTACAAATATTTCCAGCTGCAGCACTAGTAACATTTGGTGCAGGGTCCACAGTAACTGTATAAGTTAGCGTTGCTTGACAACCCAGTTGAGGAATAATTTCATATACCACATCAATGGCTGCAGCTGTGGTGTTGGTTAAAGTTTCGTTTATTAAATTAATTCCAGAGCTTGCCCCTTCTGATATGCCGGCTACGACTGCTCTTGTCCAATCACTATTACCCCCTGCACTTGTATTAATTGTATAGTTTTGCAAAGCTCCACTGCATATTGTATTAGTTGCTGCACTGGATAAAGTGGGTGGGGTTGTTATTGTTACAGTAAATGTCTGATGGGCACCAACAATAGGTAATGGAGTTGGATCTCCAGCACTGTAATTAGGATTTTGATAGGTAATATCAAATGTTACAGGTAATACACCAACATAACCGGATGGCGTAAATGTGCATGCACCAATTTCGGCATTATCATTAACAATAAGACCTGGAAAATCGCAACCCCAAGTTTTATTAGGAGGGGAAAAAATCTGAAAAGCTTGAGGTCCATCTGATATGCAGTATGACGCGGCAGGCACTACATCCTGAGCTATGGCAATTTGATTGTTAGAGAGAATTAAAACTCCAATAAGAATTAGGTGTGTATTTAATATGTTTATTACTCTTTTCATAATAGAAATATTCTATTTGTCTTGCACTAAAGTCCACAAAAGCTTATGGTAACATAATTATTAGCAATAATCTTATCAACGCCTGGGGTATTTCCGTCTAAATTATCAATAGCATCGGTTGTACAATAGTTTAAAGTACTACCATGACCTATTCCAAGTCCAAGTTGAGTAGAATTTATTTGTACTGCATAACTATTTTTAGTACTAAAAAATAGAATAGCAAATATTATAACTAAAAAATATATTATTCGGTTTTGCAGACTCATTTACAGCTATTTAGTTTTATTATAAAATACGAATCAAAAAACACATTGTTTAATACTTTTGATGAATTACAATATCTAATACATAAACATTATTCAAGGTATTAAATTTCACACTATAGTTTTAGCTTAATACTACAATGTACCCATAATAAATACTACAGTTTAAAATTTCGTATTTAACTATGTTTGTTTTAATTATGATATTACTCAATACTTAAATATATTTATATAAAAAAACAGACTCCAAAAGCCTGTTTTATGTTAGTTAAACCGTAGGTTCTTGTGGTAAGTTGCTAACTTTTTTGTGGAAAAGCATGTAACTATATATTGTTAACAAAACTTTTCAAGAATGGTTTTGGAAATGTTGAATTGCTTTTTTTTAGCTTAGCTTGTTTTGAGTGAGGGTAAATAGAAAATGACATTCTTTTATTAAAAAATGACATTTTCTTTATTCTTATTGCAGATATAAGATTCTATAAAACCATTATTTTGTCAGTGTGGGTTTGTGCATGTATAGCCGTTATTACTGCCATATCTACTATTTCGCGTACCGAAGCTCCCATTTGAAGCACATTAATTGGCTTTTTTAGTCCTAAAAGGATAGGGCCAATAGTTTTTGAATCGCCTATTTCCATCATCATTTTATAAGCAATATTTCCAGAACTTAGATTTGGAAAAATAACCGTGTTCACATCTTTAGAGCCGAGTTTAGAAAATGGAAATTTTTGCATTCTCAGTTCTTTATTGAAGGCATAATTTGCTTGCATTTCTCCATCAACAATCAGTTCAGGGTACTCTTTATGTAAATATGCTACGGCTTCTTTAACTCTACTTGGGCTGCCTGCGCTTGTTGATCCAAAATTTGAATAAGAAAGCATGGAGATAGTAGGTTCAATATTGAACTTACGCACTTCGTTAGCTGTTAGCAGTACTGTATCAATAAGGGTTCGTGCCGAAGGGGTATGATTTATAGTAGTGTCAGAGAAAAAGAAAGTTCCATTTTTATTCATAACCACATACATGCCTGCTATATGGTTTAAGCTATTGTTCGATCCGCAAATTTGCAATGCTGGTCTTAATGCGTCAGAGTATTTAGAGGAGTAACCGGTTAAAAACCCATCAGCATCGCCGGTTTCAACCATCATAGCTCCAAAATAATGGACAATTTTCATGTTTTGGCGTGCCTGATCTAAATTACAGCCTTTTCGTTGCCTTTTATTAAAAAGAAGATGAGTGTATCGCTCTAATCTGTCTGATTCAACTGGCTCATTTATATCTATTATTGGAATATCACAAACTCCCGAATAGTTTTCTTTTATATTAGCCTCAATTCTTTTTCTATTACCAAGCAGAATAGGGTTAGCAATGCCTTGATTTTTTATTTGTTGCACCGCTTTAATAACATCGTATTTATCAGCATTTGCAAATACAATGGTTTTAAGCTGCTGCTTTGCTTTTGTGTATATGTCGGTAGTTAGTTTATTATATGTACCCATTTTTTTCATCAACTGAACCTTATAAGCTTCCCAATCTGTAATAGGTTTTCGAGCCATGCCGCTCTCCATTGCTGCTTTAGCTACAGCAGGAGCTACTATGGTTATTAAACGCGGATCAGTTGGTTTAGGAATAATATAATTGCGACCAAAAGTTAGGTTCGTGCTTTTATAGGCGGTGTTTACTGTTTCTGGAACATCTTGTTTAGCTAGCTCTGCTATAGCATACGCAGCTGCCCTTTTCATTTCTTCATTTATTGACGTAGCTCTAACATCCAGAGCGCCTCTAAATATATAAGGAAAACCAAGAACATTGTTAATTTGGTTGGGATAGTCTGAGCGTCCGGTGGCGAAAATTATATCTTTACGTGAAGAAATGGCATTGTCGTATGATATTTCAGGTTCAGGATTTGCCATGGCGAAAACAATGGCGTCATTTGCCATGCTTTGAACCATTTTTTTACTTAGAATATTACCTTTTGATAAGCCTAAAAATAAATCAGCACCATCTATAACTTCTTCAAGGGTTACTAAATCAGAGTCTTGAGCAAAATATACTTTGAACTTGTTTAAATCGTTTCGTTTGTTTGTAATAAGCCCTTTTGAATCGAGCATAAAAACATTTTCTTTTTTAACGCCTAAACTAATGTAAAATTTGGCGCACATTATTCCGCTGGCTCCAGCTCCATTAACCACTACTTTAATTTCTTCTATATTTTTTCCAGTAATTTCAACTGCATTAAGAAGGCCAGCTCCTGAAATTATTGCTGTTCCATGCTGATCGTCATGAAATACAGGTATATCCAATTCTTTTTTTAATGTTTCTTCAATTTCGAAACATTCTGGCGATTTTATGTCTTCAAGATTTATTCCTCCAAAGGTTGGAGCCATAGTTTTAACTACCTCAATTAATTTTTTAGGATCTTTCTCATCCAGTTCAATATCAAAAACGTCTATATCAGCAAATATTTTGAATAATAGCCCTTTTCCTTCCATTACAGGTTTTCCGGCTAAGGCTCCAATATCGCCAAGTCCCAATACAGCGGTACCATTACTTATAACTCCCACTAAATTTCCTTTTGCGGTATAGCGGTATGCATCCTCTGGGTTTTTCTCTATTTCAAGGCAAGGTTCTGCTACTCCGGGAGAATAGGCTAACGATAAGTCATATTGAGTACTGTAAGGTTTAGTGGGTACTACCTCAATTTTACCTGGTTTTCCTTGTTCATGATACCGTAAAGCATCTTCTTTTGTGAAATTAGCCATGATAGTTTAGTGTTTATGATACATTAAAGAATTTGGGAGCAAGTTAGTATTTATTGTATTAGCCAATGTTAGTTTATTATAACATTACATTGCCTACAATAATGGTAGCATAATGACTCTTTTTATAGTTCTATTTTTAAAAGCGGAATGATATATCGATTAAAGCTCCAGCTACAATGCCGCTGTGCTTGTTTATGTCGTTTATACTAAAAAGAGGTATTAGGTAAGGGCTTATTCCTATTTCGAAATTAGATGCTTTATTGCGCTTAAACTCTATGCCAAAATAGCCACCTATAATTGGTCCCATGGCAAAAAACGAATATGTACGATCTGGGGCATTTTGTTCCGAATTGTAATCGGGGCCGTAGTGTAGTGATACGCCAAGTGTTGGTCCGGCAATAAAATCAGAATAGTCGTTTTTGCTTTTTCTAAATCGTAAATTTACAGTCGGTTCAAATTGTAGCATGTTAAACGATGCCGCAAACAGAATTGGTCTGAAAACAGGTATGTCAATATGTAACGATTTGTTATTGGATAAGCCAAATTCGGCGAAAAACGATATGTCAGCAGCCATACCTCCTTTTGCTCCAGCAGGTGAAGCTACGCACATGCGTACATCGTCGTATCTGCCCCCAAGCCTGAATTTTACTCCATAAACAAACGAGTTATCAATTGTGTCTTTATGAGCTAAAGTTTCAATTTTATTTTCATCCAGTCTTAATAAATCATTTGCTTTAACTGAAGAGGATTCATTTATACTGGATAAATAAGTTATTAATATTAATATTTTAAGGCCTGTTATTTTCATATTTCACTTCAAATTATCATTTTACTTATTGTGTTGCTGTCTTTGTATACTAACTATAAATAGAATATACATAATCTTTCTGTTTTGTGAATGTACTATTTTCTAATATAATTATCAAACGTAAAGATAAAAACGATTGATACCAATACCTACATTCAGTTACAAAAATATTTACAATTATACATTATTTGAATGTGTACATTTGTTGTAAAAAATAATCTCTTCAATTTCAATATTAGGATATTGCTGTTCTGTACAAATATTAGTTATAAAATTATCGTTAATACTTATCTCGTGGCTAAACAAGTTTTTAGTGTTATAAGAGATTCTATTTTTATTGAAGTTTACATTCGCAAAAGAGATTGTTAATCCTTCTCCAATTGCTTTAGCAAAAGATTCCTTTTTAGTCCAATATTTAAAAAATGACTTATTTATAGCTGATGAATTTTCAATATCAGTATATTCATCAGTAGAAAAATATATTTTGAAATTATTAATGTTTACATCCCTTATTTTCTCGACATCAATACCAATTTCACTATTGCTAACCGCACAAACAACAATGTTCTGGGAATGAGAAATATTAAATTCACTAGCACCTGAAATGAATGGTTTCCCTTTGGATGTATATTCCAAATTTGAGAGAACTTGCTCATTACTGCTTTCTATTTTTAGCCCATGCTGCATAAGTAATAAGCCAAATAATTTTGAATTACGTGTATTTCTATGCTTTACTTTTAAAAGCTTTTTATGTAAGTAACTAGGTAAATAATTAAGATATAATGAAAAATCTTTGTCAGAATAATCTGATTCTATTCTAGTGTAATATACCTTAATTCTATCCATCTAAACAATAAATATTTCTTGCTTTATCGTTATTCTTTACGGTACTCCATATACACAGTGGAAATTATTTCGCTTGTAGCATTGTTCACCACTTTATAGTCTATCACAAAGTTATTATCATCGATAATTCGTGAGCCCGATAAAATATTTAGTTCATCGCCAAGTACCGATGATTTAGCAAACCTTATTTCAATTCTTGAAGGTTTAGCATTTATTTTTTCTTCAGATGCATAAATATCATCTTTAATGTCCCAAAAAGCCTTCTCACATATTTTCACATAAGATACATTATAAACAATACCTTGAGCATCCGTATCTTCATAGTAAATAGTATATTTATTAGAATGGGTATAGTGCTCTTTATTGGCAAATAATATCTTTGGTAATTTCGATCCCGATATATCAAATGGCACAACTACATCGCCAGAATAAGCATCGGGTAACTCTATTAGCCCTCCGTCTTTTTCAACAAACATAATGTTTGAAACCGATTCAACAAGTAAGTTTCCTTCATTGTCGTATATAACTTGATCTACAGCTGCCCTGTGCGAAGTGTTTTTTCTAAACCCAGAACGAATATCAAGAGTTTTATCTAGTGCAGCATAATCATATATATTAATAATAATCTCGTATAAATTCACATGACACTTGTCAAGTATTGGTTTTAGTTCGCGTAATTTTTCACTCTGATTACCCAAATCAACACGAGATCTATCTAAAAAGCGTAAATACCCTGTTGCCTTTGAACATCCTGTATGATCCACATCGTCTGGGTATGCCTTAACAGTACAAGGATATTGCAAGTAATTATTTTCGGGTATTTTAGTTTTGTTATCGCTATGCAACAATCCCTGAGCCAACCATTTATTACCCGAATATTCTAATAAAGAATGCGCTGTTTGTAAACCACCCATCATTGCTCCTTCGTATCCGCCACCAGCTTGTGTCCACGAACCAACCAAGAATAATCCATTTAAAGGAAGTCTATTTCCAAGCCTTTTATTATTTGATTGATTAATGGTTTGTGCTAATCCATAAATAGCACCTCCTTTGTTTCCAGAATATCTTTTCATTGTACGCGGAGTCCCAAACTCAATCACTTTTATATGGTCTTTAAGCCCTGGGAATTGTTTATCATATTTATCAAGTAAAATATTTTTAACTCGCTCCTTTTCTATTTTATACTTGCTTTCCGACATGGAAAACCAATCGCCTGATGATGTTAATTCGGCAATAGAGATTACTCCATTGCCGTCACTGGAGAATTCATTGAATGAACTAGCATAGTTTGATAAGCACCAATCCGTTTTTTTAATTTTGTTTTCTAAACTATTGTTATAAGATTTTAACAAATTATAACTTTCATTATGAAAATAATTACTATCAGGAATGTTTAAAGATTCAGTAGTGCAGTTTAAACCAATATACATTGAATAAATAGATAAAGAAAGCTCCATCTGATTTAAACGATGTTTAAAAATAGGTGAAGTTTTATTTTCTGGCAGAAGTTCAAAAATAGTTTGGTAAGGATCTGCATTTGATACAACATACTTAGCTTCAATAAAAGCCCCATTGTCTAGTTCTACACCTTTAACAGAATTATTTTCAACAATGATTTGCTTAACTCCATTTTTGCAAAATACTTTAACCCCTTTTTCATTTAATGTTTCAACCAAAGCTTTAGATACAGATTCTCCTCCACCTTTTATATGATAACTACCTTCGATAAAACTGCTGGTAAAAATACAATTTGAATAATTTGCTGTTGCCATTTCAGGTGGCAAACCCAAATACATCCACAATTGACCAAAAATAGCTTTTAATTCATCATCATTAATAAATAGACTTATAAGCTGATCGAAACTATGGTCTCGGTGCTTTGCTGTCATAGCATCAGTAGGGGAAATGTCGAAATCGTTGTAAAGCACTCTAGATACGGTGTGATTTTTAAGTTGCTCCAAATAATCAAACATTTTTATAAGATTATCCTTTTCTGCTGGAAATATTTCTGACAAATACACTAATATATCGTCTTTTGAATTAGGTATAGTATAAGTTCTATTTGGAAAATGTGAAGTAAATAGTGTCTCCCGCTTTTCAAATTCTAATTTATCTAAAACACCTAAAGGCTTAAGAATTTCGTATGTAAGTCCGCCTTTTTCTAAGCCGCCTAAGTGATGTAAAGACACATCGAATGTGAAACCTTTGCGCTTAAATGAGTGGGCATAGCCTCCTGGTTTAGTGCTTTTTTCAAAAATGCAAACATCAAATCCGTGTCGTTGAAGCTCCAACGCACAAATCATTCCACCAAGTCCTGAACCTATTATTGCTATATCTGTTTTATTTGGAATCATATTTCTTATTTGCTTATTATTGTTTCAAAAATATAAAATGTAAACAAATTTTGATTGTTTTTTACTAGATAGGATTTTATTATTATTTTAAAGTGCTGAAGCCCACAAGCATAAAAATGTTTGTGGGCTTCAATATTTTGTTAGATTAAATCTCCTTTAATCGGTCATTTTTTAAGATTAGTAAAACAAACTAACTCTCTGATTTTGCAATTGCCTTTAATACCATACCTTTCATATAAAATAATGGTTTACCCGACTCTTCAATGGCAAAAACATCAGCTGATGATTCATCATTAGTAAGCTTTGCATTTTTACAAACGATAATTATCTTCTTATCTGTACTCTTATTGAATACTTGCACTTCACCTATTTCATAAGGTATGGCCATTACATTATGAGCTTGCATTATTAATGATGCCAATGCCTGAACCGCCATATCAGCAATTACAGGATTTACAATAAACTTACCTGAAAGAGCAAAAAGTTCTGAAGCCTCATCGGTAAACTCTAATAAAGAATATAGCGCTTCATCGTTTGTAAGAGTAGATAATACACCTCTGAATATTGGTCCTGATTTTAATGCATCTGAAAATTCCGCATCTAATCTGGAATAGAAAGGTGCGCTATTTTCATTGGCAATTTTATTTAGCTCTTTAATAACTTTTGCAGATAACTTAGGTATCTCAGGTTTTATTACAGATTTAATATCTCCTGTTTCACAATAAGCATATGTTAAGTTTTCAAGTGCCTTTCCTTCAATTTCGGGTCTTTGTTTTGGCAATAGTAAAAGCTTATTATCTGTTTCAACAACTTCCACCGAAAAGCCTTCTTCTCTTACCCAAAGTGGTCGTCGGAATTTAATATTCCTAAGCACTTTATTCTGCTTTTGAATAGCCTCTGCGAATATTTCAGTTGAAAAAGTTCCTGGTACCACTGGTCTTCCTTGTACTATATGTTGATGTAGATAAAAATCCTTTTCCAAGGAGAATTTAACTGTTGTATTGTCCTTCGATGTTAGTTTTTCAATAGTATAATCTTCAATAGCACCAATGCTAATTGGACGCGAATTAATTAGCATTGCACCTTTATTAAATGCAGCTACTCTATCAAGTTTTGTATTTAATATTGCATCAACATACAGTTTTGTTCCAGTTTTAATTCTTAAAGGATTTAAACCAGATTCAGCAAAGCGTTTTTCTTCCGCTTCAGTAACCATGCCTATTCCTGCCCAAGCAGTCCATTCAACAGTTTGGGTAAATACATTGTATTTTTGTCCTAAATAGGCAACTGAACATGCTAATAAATCATTTGCCAAGGCATAATCTGACTGACCAGCATTACCAAATAAACCTGCAATAGAGCCAAATGCTGATAATAGTTTTAACTTAGAAAAATCAATTTTCTCTGCAAAAACAAATAAAGGTTCCATTTTAGTGTTTAGAGCCATGTTAATTGCATCGTCGGTAAGTTCATTTAAAAGTTTCGAACGTTGCACTCCAGCACCGTGTACAATGCCTTTAATACCTTCCTTGGCATCAAATTCTTTAATTAAGGCTGAAAGAGCTACTTTATCCGATACATCGCATTTTCTATAGCTGTATTTTATATTATTAGCGCTTAATTTATCAAAGTTGTTTTTAATTTCCCACTGCGATTTACATTTAGCTCCTTCTCTTTTTGCTTCACCCAGATTCATGCCTTTTTCTTTTACTAAAGAAATTTCCATTTCTCTAATAGTCTTATCAATTTCATTAGCTGGAGTGCTCATCCATGGTAGATTTTCATCCATCAAGTTTGAACGTCCTGTTAAGAGCAATGAACATGATGTTCGTTTAGCAAGTTCGAATACACACTCAAAAACAATTCCTCTTGCTCCGCCAGTTACTAAAACAAGGTCATTTTTGGCAAGCACTTTGTTTTCTTTTGGTTGAATATCCGATTTTTTCATTACAGGTATCATCCACTTGCCATTTTGGTAGCCAGCTTCGGTTGCAGGGAAAGTTATATCAATAGATTTTGCAATTAGCTCTTCCCATTTTTCATCGCCTGCATCAAGTAATTGAAATTTAACGGTAGGATATTCAAATTGAAGTGACCTGATAAATCCAGCAGGAAAACTTCCAAGTAAGTTGTTAATTTTTAGATTATTCCCGAAAGCACCATCTTGGCTTATTGGGCAAATAATACGACCAGGATTTTCAGCAAATACTTGTGATATTTTTCTGAAAACATTATAAAGTTTTACAACCTCCTTACTTAGGCCTGATTGTAATTTACTTAAAGTCTGTTTGTAAAGCTTCTGATGGAAAAGAATAAGAATTGTATCTGCTTTGGCAATTGTTTTTGCTTCCAGATCCAATACTTCATCTACAGTATATAATGATGTTGTTTTATCTAAGTTTTTAAGTTTTGATTGCCACTCGTTTTTATCTTTTTGGGTAGCAACTACCGCAAGTACATTTTTGCAAGCAAAAGGCTTAATTTCGTGTGCCTTTAGTGCTTTTGTTTCGCAATTATATAGATAGTTATTAAGCTCGTCAGTATTAATTATTGTACTAGCTTCATTACTTGCATCTGTTTGAGTAGCCTGTTTTGGTATTTCAGATGCTGATCCGGCTGCAAGATTCGCTAATTCAGTGGCTAACTCATTAATAGTACGAATCTGTTCAGGGCGATAATCTTTATCTAGCTTATGCTCATTTACCATTCCACCCCAAATTTCGGCACGTTGAACAGAGTCAATGCCTAAATCGGCTTCTAAATCTAAATCAGTACCCAGCATTTCTTCAGGATAACCTGTTGCATCAGCAATGGCTTTAGTGCACCTGCCAACCCATTCACTAGTATCTGCTTTTTGAGTATTTGCTGTGTTTGAAGGTGTTGTTGTGGTTGCAAAATCACCAGCTAATTGAGCTAATTCTGTAGCTAATTCATTAATAGTACGAATTTGTTCAGGGCGATAATCTTTATCCAGATCATGCTTATTTATCATGGCTCCCCAAATTTCGGCACGTTGAACAGAGTCAATACCTAAATCGGCTTCTAAATCTAAATCAGTACCTAGCATTTCTTCAGGGTAACCTGTTGCATCGGCAATTGCTTTAGTGCACCTGCCAACCCATTCACTAGTATCTGCTTTTTGAGTATTTGCTGTGTTTGAAGATGTTGTTACTGTTGCAAAATCACCAGCTAGTTGAGCTAATTCAGTTGCCAACTCATTAATGGTGCGAATTTGTTCAGGGCGATAATCTTTATCTAGCTTATGTTCATTTATCATTGCTCCCCAAATTTCGGCACGTTGAACAGAATCGATTCCTAAATCGGCTTCTAAATCTAAATCTGCACCTAGCATTTCTTCAGGGTAACCCGTTGTGTCAGCTATTGATTTTGTACATCTACTAACCCATTTGCTTGTATCTACTT
>JAUXEM010000307.1 GCA_030620515.1 Salinivirgaceae bacterium | reverse complement strand
TTCAGAATTGTTTACCGAAGATGAAAAGCCTGTATTATTTGATAAAAACTATTTGAAAGAAGCAACCATTAAACACTCACAGGGTGCTTATCACGAAAAGACAGAAAAGAATTTACAAGTTAATTCTGGTAGCCCAAGTAAGAAACGGAAGAGGCGAAAATAGAGGACTTAATTTAGTGCCAGATTGCTTCGTTTCACTCGCAATGACCCTAAGTTAACAGAGTCACTGCGATGAGGTACGAAGAAGCAGTCTATCCAAAGCTTATTTCCCTAGACACAATTGAGCCTTTTTTAATGATTGCATTGGTGACCATTGTTATGCCCATGCGGTTCACACATTATTAATTGGTCTTTAATTTTACCAGCTAAGAAATCGGTAATTAATGTATCTACGTTTCCAGAACATCCACGAACAACTTTAATGTTAGCAGAGGCAAGTTTATTATATGCTCCTTGTCCCATATTACCGGCAAGCATCATTTCTACTCCTTGCGCCTTAAGGTCTGTTACAATATTCGACTTACAACCACAGCCCTGTAGCGATGGTACATCTTCAGAACTAGTAATCTTGTTATCTTCAACAGTAAATACTTTGAAATACTCGCAATGACCAAAGTGATCATCTACCTGATTGTTTTTTGTTGGAATTGCTATTTTCATTTTATTTAGTTTTTAATATTACCTTAAATCCGCAGAGTTAGGGCTTGACTAATTGATTAACAGTATTTTGCAACAAATACGCTTCACCTTTAATTAGTAAGTCAAACCCTCACTATTACTATATTAATATTGTTCCTTCTCAATTTTAATTGCCTTACCATTAATTAAAGCATCGGCCATTATTTTATGTGCCTCTGTTAAGATTCTACCAAAGGTTTGACGCGAAATCTGCATTTTTAAAGCAGCTGTTTCCTGATAATCTCCTTCTAAGTCTGCCAAGCGAATAGCTTCGTACTCATCAATTGTTAAAACAACTGTTTCAAGCTCGCGTAATGGAATACCAGCAGGCTTATAAAAGGTAGTATTAGGATTACCCTCCACATGACGATAACACTTTTTTCTTGGCATATGCTCATTAAATTTGTTGCAAATATAAGCATATGCTCATATTAAAAAAATGTTCTGTAAATTATATAGTTAATTCAACCACAATATAAAAGCAATAAGGATATATGGGTCATTTAGCTTCTAGCTGAATGCTATTAATCATGCGGCAAGATGCACGCATGACCCCACAGTATCATTTTCTCAATTACTCATGAAACAGCAAGCCCCTAAATCTTTTCTTTAAATTATTCTTTCCTCTGTTTTTCCCATCAAAATATACTTTGTATGAAATGGAAGGTAATATTGGAAATAAACTCATTTGATATTTATTAACTGGCATAAACCCATTCCCAAACTCAGGGTGATGTTCATCGCCACCATCGTATGCATTATAGTAGTAGTAATTTGGATTTTGCCTATTATAGAGATTATAAACCGAGAAATTCCAAACAACACTATTACCTCGTTTATTCAATTTACGATAATTAAAACCTATATCTAAACGATGATAGTCTGCCATTTTAGCACTATTGCGTTCTCCATAAATAAGTGCCTCATAATAAAACTGCGCTTGCTGTTCATTTAGCTTTATACCTGGAGTATACTGCCTACCAATTACAGGTGTATAAGGCAAGCCTGTTTGATATACCCATACTAAACTAAAATCCCATTTCTCACCTAGTTTTCTACTAAGGTTAAGAGAAATACTATGCGGTCTATTATATTCAAATGAATAGGTTTTACCATTATTAATACCAGGGTAAGTTCTTGTGGTATTACTCCATGTATAACTTAAACTCCCTTTCCAGTTACCAAGATTCTTTTTGGCAAAAAACTCTACTCCATAAGATAAACCTTTACCACCTGTTTCAATTTTCGTTACCCAATTAAGATTTCCTTTTAAGTCAATTTCGCCCTCTTTGTAAGTAGATAAATTACTTAATGTTTTATAATACCCTGAAAGCCCAATAGTCCATTCATTATTCAAAAAATTAGCTATTAAGCCTGTTGATAATTGTTCCGAATTTGCCGGTTTAATTTCTTTTGTTGCAGGAATCCACACTTCATTATTGGCAATATTGCCTGCTGTAAAAAGTAAATGAGAATATTGTTTTACTTGCATGTAACTAACATTAGCTGATAAATAATCGGAAATTTTATAAGAAAAATTCAAGCGGGGCTCAAAAGAAAACTCCGACAAGCCTTTGTTACTGTAGTTTACAGCCCTAATACCGGCAATAAAACTGAGCCTTTTTGTTGGCTTAAACTCATTACCTACAAAAACGGCATTTTGCATAGTATTTATTTGTTCTTTCTCGTTTTCATTTTTCGTTCCACTAATTTCATATCTATATGGCGTATGCACAATATAGGAACTGTTAAGGCCAAAGTTTAAATTCCACCAAGGCTTAATCCTAAAGGTCCATTTATTACGAAAAGAAAAATCATCAACCGATGCTATAAACTTATCAGAAAAATCGGATGTTGGTGTTCCTGATACATCTTGTTTTTGTTTTAACCTATAACGAGTATATGATAATGTGATTTCAGAAAACAGTTTTGGCGAAACTACGTAATTCCAATTAGTTGATACTAACCAGTTTCCCCAAATATTTTTAAAATGAGTATTTTGAGAATTACCAGTAAATTCATCCCCACTACTTCTATTATTCAAGTAATCGTCTCCTTGGTAAAAATTAAACGAAAGTTTGTTCTTTTTATTTAATTGCCATGTTAGTTTTCCGTTTATATCGTGAAACCCATAGCTTAAGGTATTCGAATTACCATCGGAAATACTAGTGACAGCATATAAAAGTACATCGAAAAGGGTTTTACGACCAGTAACAATGTAGGTAATTTTTTTACCAATAGGTCCTTCAATAGATGCGTTTATGTCAGTTAAACCTATACCAAATGTTCCTTTGCGGCCCGATGAATTACCATTGCGCTGAGTTACATTTACAATTGAAGACAACTTTCCTCCATATTCTGCGGGGAATCCTCCTTTTAAAACTGAAAT
>JAUXEM010000156.1 GCA_030620515.1 Salinivirgaceae bacterium | reverse complement strand
GCAACAACTCTTTCAATAACTACAGTTGGTAACTACTCAAGCGATGAATTGGTAGTATATATTGATTACAACAGAGATGGTGACTTTACAGATTCTGGAGAAGAAGTTTACCATAATGATGATGTAGGTACAGCCAAGACTTATACTGCAAGTATCACTGCACCGTCAAGTGCTACATCAGGCAGCCTAAGGATGCGTATCGTCATTTTTGACACAAGCTATAATCCGAAGAATTCATGTGGTGACTTTAATTATGGTGAGGTTGAAGATTATACTGTTATTGTATTAGGATCTACATCGTCGGGATTCCAGTTGACTAATGTTGATGACGTTGAGGAAAATAATCAATCAATAAATGTATATCCAAACCCTTCTGATAATGGGTATATATTTATCCAAACCTCAAACTTAGATGATCAAGTCTTTTTGTTTGGATCTACAGGAATTCTCATTAAAACATTTAAAATAAGTTCAAATGTTGAAAGATTACATATAGGAGAGCTATCACCTGGGGTTTATATCCTGAAACAAAAAGGGCAAGTTAAGCAAGTAATAATAAATTAAGGAAATAGCTGAGGAAAATTAGAGATGTAGTGTTATACCACATCACCTAAGCACATATATTTTATGGAAAAGACTGGTTCATTCAATACTGGTCTTTCCATAAAATAAAAATTGCTAACTAGCAATTCGAATGACAATAAAATACCTAGTAAATAATTTTGCCACACATGAACATAGTTATATATAGTGTGGGTTGATTAAAGCTTAATTAAGTTGGATCAGGTTTAAGGAGAAATTCAAAGGTGTTGATACGATTAAATAAATAATAAAAAGTGCCTTGAATCCATCAGGTTTAGAAATGTTCAGAATTATTGGAAACGAATATGGATTATTACTGCAACCCCATAATATCTAAATCAGAGCTTTAAGAATTTTCGATAATTAACATAATGAATTTGATATTGATTCTTTCAATATATATTTTTATTAATTTTAATTAAATCTTTATGCACTATGAAAAAACAATTTAATTTATTAATGTTACTGTCAATGGTGATATTCTTTGGAATAAGCACCGTAATTGGACAGGAACAAGGAGAAGTTTTTGAGCAAAGACAAAAAGAAAAAATGGCAAACGACAAACTTGTTAATGCCCTGAAAGCCGAAACAAACAAAAAAGAGTTCAGGGTTGGCATCAAAACTGCTTGTTCAGGAGAAAAAAATGTAGCAAAAGAAACAGTTAATCTTAAACTGGCAAATGATGAAATTCTTGCAGTTTTTTTAGAAAGCATTCTTTCATCCGGATTTCGATGGTCTTTAGATCCTGGATACAAAGGAGGGCTTGAGTTAGCTGCCAAAAATTTGGAACCTTCAGCAATTCCTGGCGGAATAAGTGATTCTCGTTTTGTTTTTAAACCTACTAATAAAGGAGTTACAAGCTTACGTTTTATATATCACAGGCCTTGGGAAGATAAGGCTCCTTTGAAAGAGTGTATTGTTAATGTAACTTCTGCAGGAAAATATCAGGGAACATTCTCGTTTATAGAAGAACCTGCAAAACCTGTAGAAATAAAAATAGAAAAATCAACAAACAAAGCACTTCCATCGAGCTTTGACTGGAGAAGCCAGGGAAAAGTGACTTCTGTCAAAGACCAGGGAAATTCAAATGCTTGCTGGGCATTTGGTACTTGTGCATCTACCGAATCTGCTATATTAATTGCTGGCGGATCATCAAGAGACCTTTCGGAACAATACTTATGTAATTGTGATGCAAACGCTTCATGTGATAATGGTGGATGGTTTACCCACTGGCTATTCAAAGATAATGGCAGAGGTGTTGTTTATGAGAGTGATGTTCCTTTTCAGGGTACAGATCAAAGTTGCGGCAACAACACTTACCATGAAAAAGTAACTTCATGGGGCTGGACAGATGGTGTATCAGATTCTGGATGGCCGCAGCTAAACCACAATGCCTCTACTACTGAAATAAAAGAAGCTATTTATAACCATGGACCTGTCGCTGCAAATTCTAATAGTGATTGTTGGGCTAACACTACAGCCATTCAAGATGTTAACTGTACAGGAGGACCACACATTGTTACTATTGTTGGATGGGATGATGCAAATGGTGGATACTGGATTATAAAAAACTCATGGGGAACTGGTTGGGGTGACAATGGATACCTATATTTGAGGTATGGCAGATCTGAAATGGGTGATTACTCTGTATGGGTAAATGTTGAAGATGGAAGTAGCACAACTTGTGACCTTGCAACTAACCTGTCTTCTTCATCCATTACAGAAAATTCAGCCTACATCGATTGGGACTCACCATCATCAAGTCATACAGGGTTTAATGTAGCATATAGAAAAAACAATGAAACTGACTGGACATATAAATCTACTTCGTCAAGTAACTATAATTTAACAGGTTTATCATCTGATACAGAATATCAGTACGGTGTTAAAACTATTTGTTCATCTGATTCTGAATCTGATTGGACAGAATGGGCAACATTCAAAACAACTGTTGGTAACAACAACGATGACAACCAATTAACTGATGGAGTTGCAGCAAATGGCAACATAGATGAAAACGATGTATCTGATATGTGGTTTATTGATGTAGCAGCAAATGCCACTTCAATGAAAGTTGTATTGGAGTGTGGTAGCAGCGATTATGATACTTATGGAAAATTCAATTCCAAGCCAACAACGAGTGATTCTGAGTGGAAGGGCTATACGGCTGGCGGAGAGGATAATACAATTGATACTCCTGCTGAAGGTCGTCATTATATTTTGGTTAACAGGTATTCTGGCGAAGGTAGCTATACTTTAACAGCTACAATTACTTATGAATCAGGTGGTGATACCGAAGCACCAACAGCTCCAACAAATTTAACATCTTCTAATATAACACAAACAAGTGTTAATTTAACATGGGATGCATCTACTGATAATGAAGCTGTAACAGCATATGATGTACTCCAGGGTGGATCGTTAGTTAAGTCCGTTACAGGAACCTCAACAACTGTTAGTAACCTGACTGCTTCAACAGCTTATACTTTTACAGTAAAGGCAAAAGATGCAGCAGCTAATGTATCATCAGCCAGTAATGCAGTAGATATAACTACTCAAGGTGGTGGCAATGATGATGGAGGTGCTTTAACAGATGGAGTTGCAGCAAATGGCAATATAAATGCCTCAGATGTATCAGATATGTGGTATATTGAAGTTGGTGCAAATGCTACTTCAATGAAAGTTGTATTGGAATGTGGTAGCAATGATTTTGATACTTATGGAAAATTCAATACCGAACCAACAACGAGTGATTCTGAGTGGAAAGGTTATACGGCTGGCGGTGAAGACAATACAATTGATACTCCTGCTGAAGGTCGTCATTATATTTTGGTTAACAGGTATTCTGGCGAAGGAAGCTATACTTTAACAGCTACAATTACCTATGAATCAGGTGGTGATACCGAAGCACCAACAGTTCCAACAAATTTAGCATCATCTAATATAACACAAACAAGTGTTGATTTAACCTGGGATGCTTCAACTGACAATACAGCTGTAACAGCTTATGAAGTAATAGAGGGTGGCACAGTTGTTAAGACTGTAAGTGGAACCTCTGCATCTATAACCGGATTAACAGCCTCAACAGCTTATACTTTTACAGTAAAAGCGAAGGATGCAGCAGCTAATGTTTCATTGGCAAGCAATTCAGTAACCATTACTACCGAGAGTGATGAAAACAACCCAACATACTGCGAAGCTAAAAGCACAAATACTGGCTATGAATCAATTTCTAAAGTGCAGTTTGGAAGTATCGATCAAGCATCTGGCAGTAATGGCTATGAAGATTTTACAGCAGTAAGTACGAACTTAACTGCCGGAAATGCAACAACTCTTTCAATAACTACAGTTGGTAACTACTCAAGCGATGAATTGGTAGTATATATTGATTACAACAGAGATGGTGATTTTGAAGATGCTGGTGAAGAAGTTTATTATAATGATGATGCAGGTACAGCCAAGACTTATACTGCAAGTATCACTGCACCCTCAAGTGCTACATCAGGAAGTTTAAGAATGCGCATTATAATTTTTGACACAAGCTATAATCCGAAGAATTCATGTGGTGACTTTAATTATGGTGAGGTTGAAGATTATACGGTTAATATTTTACCAGAAACACAAGGTGGAATTGCTAGTATAACAGAATTGCAAAAGCTTAATATGACAATTTATCCTATTCCATCAACAGATTTTATCAATATTATTTTAAATGGAATTGAAGGAGAAACCGTATTAGTTACTATTAATTCTATCATTGGAAAAACAGTTGTTCACAAAACTGTGAATAGCTCTGAAACAATTAGGTTTAATGTATCTGATTTAGAAAGTGGAGTTTATCTAGTAAATATTGCCGCTAAGAACGGAAATATTTGCAAACAAATAGTTATTAAATAATAATATGACTTTAAGCCCGTGAACTTCGTATCACGGGCTTAATTATATAAAATAATAAGAAAATAACTACGTAGTAACAAAAACATTACACTTACCTTATCCCAAGTTAAAAAGAATATTATACTTTGATTCCGCAACTGTTAAGGTTAAATGTATAATAGTCACGGCGTGAGTGCTTTTTTAACGGCACTTGTTTTATTATTATAAACTCCTATTAATCAACCTATCTACCAAACAGGCAGGCAACTAACACCGTAACTTGCGGATTTTAGGTTATATACTAATAATAGTACATAAAATAATGAGACATGCCTTGGTGGCAAACCGGTTTAAACCCGCCTTACCTATTAGATATTTACAAAAGGCATTAAATTAATTATTACCCCATTAAACCTAGAAAAGTCCAGGAATTTTGCTTTTTTTTAATATGCGGTAAATATGTTGTCATTTCTATTGCAAAGGTTCGGTATGTTTATATATATCTGATAAATAGCTAATTACAATAATTAGCAAACATTACTATTTGACTTAATATCAAACCTTTGCAACTTAGCGGCTTTGCGAGAAGCAAATATTTAACGAAATATTATATTGAGGAGAACCAATATTTTTAAAAGCGAATTCCCATATATAAAAATCATGTATATTCCGTTTTAATATTTATTTTGTATTTTGTTCAACATTATGAAAAAAATAAAAATAGTAAAGCAATATATAAGGTTCATTTTTTTTTCAACTATATTCATTTCTTTTACTTCGTTTGCTCAAAACGAACAGATTGCCGATAGTTTATACAAAAAAATTGATGCCACTCTAGATGATAGCCTTAGAATAGATGAAATAGTCAATTTTGCCACTAATACATATCTTAATAATTCGGAATTAGCTCTTATATTGGCGAAAGAAGCACTCAACCAATCAATAAAAATTAATTATCAGTGGGGATTAGCTAATTCATATAATCTTAAAGGATTAATTGAACTAGATTTGGGTAATTTGGAAGAAGCAGAAGAGAGTTTTTTCAAGGCATTAGAAATATACAATGCAATAAATGATAGTTATGGAATAGTTAATATATATAATAACTTAGCTTTAATGTATTCAAATTTGGGTAAGTATATAGAGGCATTAGATAGCTATATAAAAGCACTAAAGATTTTAGAAAACTCTCCTAATAATGAATCATTAAGTTTAATTTATACCAATCTCGGGAAATTATACATCGAAGTAGATGCACCTGATAAGGCTGAGGAATATTTAAATAAAGCAAAGATATTATCCATTAACACAAACACAACTCATTCATTGGCATATGTGTATGCAATGTTAGGCACATTAACATATGACAAAAATCAGTTGAAAAAAGCACTTTCGTATTATACTCATGCCATGGAAATTTCTGTAGCATCAAATAATAGAGTAATGATAAGTTCTATACATCGACTTTTGGGTGATGTCTATCGTGAAGAAAATAATTATAATAAAGCAGAGGAAAATTATAGAAAAAGCCTAAAAATAGCTACAGAACTAAATAATAGTGCAAGTATATTACAAACGTATAACTCTATTGGATATTTACATTTTCTTAAAAAAGAATACGACTTAGCAATAGGATACTTTAATAAATGCTATGAAAGAAGTCAAGAAGTAGGTTTTCAAGAAGGTATTAGAAATAGCTCATTGCATTTAAGCTACGTTTATAATGATTTGGGAAATTTTAAATTAGCCTATAAATATCGAGTAATATATGATAATATAAATGAGCGTACACATTCCAACGAAATATTCATTTACATTACCGAACTATATATTAAATTAGAGCAAGAAAGAGAATTGCATGAACTACAAATAGTATCGCATAAGAAAAAAAACAAAATATTGCTTTCTTATTTAGTAGTTAGTGCTTTATTAATTGTTTTTACTGCCTTGTTCTTTATTCAAAGAAAAGCGACTCAACGTGCAATTAGAAAAGAAAAATTTTTAAATAGAGAACTCACATCAAAAGCCATATTTCTAGTTCGAAAAAACGAAATATTTGCTAAAATAGAGAATATTCTTAAAAATAAAAAGGAACAATTTATTGAAGAAAATCAAGGAATAATACAGGATATTATTAATGAAATAAAACAAGCACAGAACGAAGAGGTTTGGCAAGAATTTGACTTGTACTTTAATGATATTCTTGAAGATTTTCATAAAAAATTGAATGCCGATTTCCCTAAACTATCGGTAAATGAGCGCAAATTATGCAGCTTGCTACGCATGAATATGACCACAAAAGATATTTCATCTATAACGCAACAGTCCGTTCAAACCATTGATACTGCCAGAAGTAGATTGCGAAAGAAATTGGGGATTTCAAATATGAATCAGAGCTTTTTTTCTTTTTTATCAAAATACTAATGTTTAGGTGTGAGTAATAAAAAACGCTATCGCAAAGCTGAGTATTAAGAATTATTTTTGCTTCGAGTTTCGAGTTCAATCACTTGTAACTGAATACTACCTCCAGTCTCCTGAATCAGTAGGGAAATATCCATAATCGTAATCATAAGTAATTTGTGTAGTATCCACTTCATTGCAAGCAATGAAGGCTACTGCAAAAATTATGGTAAAAACGAACAAGGTTTTCTTCATGCGGTAAAGATAATAAAAAGGACTTTTGAAAATGATTCCTTAAATTCGCAAGTTATTTATTAAAGCATTGATTGTCATCGGATGAGTAGAATAATTAAGGCGAAAGAAATTAAATAGAGCTATTAATCAACAAACTCATCCAATGACTTGCGGATATAGATTGACTTTGGAGGAATAATGATTAATACATAATTAAAAATATGTATTGTATCTTAATTTAGTTTAGTTAATTTCATCTGTAAGGTATCTATTTCAATCACAAAATATTTCATACTATTTGCAAAAAGAACGCTATTTTCTTCAATATACTCCCATGTTACATCAAAAGTTACGATCATTACCTCGTTACTAAAATACTGACTATCATCGTTTAATAGATAAAATATCTCTTGTTTAAATTCCTTTTGGGTTTTAAAACTCCATATTATGAATTCTGAATAATCATCTTTATTCAAATTGCCTTTTTGAAAAACAACAGTATCCTGTTTTTCTATATTATGGACTCCTGTAACAAACCATTTGCCGATAATTTTTTCAGAAGAACTTTGTGAATTTACCACAAAAGCTAAACTACAAAACAATAAAACTAACCTTATTCTCATGCAATATTTATTTATTAAGAGAAACTTAGAACTTGCTTTCCATAAAAAAAAGCTGCGAATGCACGAATTAATTTGTAATTCAATCTTCTTCAATTATTTCAATCTCTTTTACCACAAATTACTCAGATTAACACAGATTAAATCAACTCGATCTTCTTCAATCTACTTTCTTCAATCTTTTTAATATAAAAAGCCCCGAGTTCACTATCTAATATCGTGAACTCGAGGCAAAGTTATCATCTATCTTTGAGCTGCAGTATCATCCATTAAACTAGCACTTTTAATTAAGCGAATCATTTCGCTACGGTACCCTTCTTCATCTTCACCTTTGGCACTTTTTGCCATTTGCAAAGCCGTCTCCCATGTTGCTGTACCTTTGAACTCCGATTTACGTAAAAGCATTCCAAATTCTGCTACCGATGCCGAGAAACGGAAGTTATTGCTTGTTTCTTCGTATGCAATTGGAGTATTTTTTACTACCTGTTCTACTAACTTACTTTTATAACCATCAGGCTCTTTGTAGCGTAGCTTTAAGGTAATTAAATCGTTACTACTTTTTGCTTTGTCAGAAAGTTGGGTTGTTTGATATTTTAAATCGCTATTTGCCTTTTTATCTTTAGAAGGAACTATTTCATAAATAGCAGTTACGGTATGCCCTGCTCCCATTTCACCTGCATCTTTTTTATCGTCTTCAAAATCCTCTTCGTTTAATAAACGATTTTCGTAACCTATTAGTCGGTACTTTTCTACATAAGCAGGATTAAACTCTAATTGAAACTTCACATCTTTAGCAATTGTAAAAAGCGTACCGCCAAATTCATTTACCAGAACCTTCTTGGCTTCTTGTAAATTATCGATATAAGCATAATTACCATTTCCTTTATCGGCAATTATCTCCATTTTATCGTCTTTATAGTTTCCCATTCCAAAACCCAAAACAGAAATTGCAATTCCTTTTTCGCGCTCTTTTTCAATTAGTCTTTCCATTTCGGCATTACTACTCTGTCCTACATTAAAATCGCCATCGGTAGCAAGTATAATTCTATTATTTCCATTTTCAAGAAAGTTCTCATTCGCTACTTTATAAGCAAGTTTTAGTCCAGCTCCACCAGCTGTTGAACCACCTGCATTTAATCGGTTAAGCGACTCTAATATTGTTTGTTTCTGATTACCCGGTGTTGCTGGCAAAACCAATCCTGAGTTACCTGCATATACAACTATTGCAACTTTATCATCGGGTCGTAATTGGTCAATTAATAGTTTTAACGATGATTTAAGCAATGGTAATTTATTATGCGATGACATTGAACCCGACACATCTAAAAGAAAAACAATATTAGAAGGTGGTAATTCATCCAAAGCTATTTC
>JAUXEM010000173.1 GCA_030620515.1 Salinivirgaceae bacterium | reverse complement strand
GAATTCAGACGTAAATTACTAATAGGTAGAATAGTATAATTTTTACATTCATCAGAATCAATAAAAGATTGCAGATCTTTTAACTTTACTTTTTTTATGATTACACCTTCCATTATTATTTATCGTCGTATAGTATTTTTATTTAATAGGAACTTTATAATATAATACAAATATTCTTTTATTAGAATCTGCTTTGCTGTTTTCAAACTATTTTCTAATGGAATGCGTTGTAAATGGTTTGCAAATACCTCTTTCTTAATACCCGCTGTTCCCATAGAAATATTAAGTATTGGATTCTCTTTATCAAAAATATTTTCAAATAGCTTTGCTTTAAGTCCAAAATCGGTAAACGGAAAACTAAACGCTTTTATATCTTGCTTAAAGTTTTCTATAACCCAATTCATGCTTTTGCTTATTTGTAATAACTGCTCACTTAAAGAAAGTTCATTAAACAAAGGATGGTCGTGGCTATGAGCTCCAATTGTAACACCCTCACTTTGTAATTCTAAAAGTTCCGCAGTAGTTAAATAGGGTTTATTATCTTTCAGATATTGAGTAAAATCGACCTTGAATAAAATGGCTAAGGCATCTAACTTACCTCTGTTAGCATAATTTATCTGCATAATAAATTGAATTAAACTATTTTTATTTTGCAGATTAGTACCTAATATTTCATTAGTCTTTTTAAAATCTATTGCGCTCTCACTTAATAACTTGTCCATTATTAAACTAGCCTTAAAGCGATAAAACAAGTCCTTATTATCAACAAAAGCAGTATTAACAAATAAGGTAACTGGCACATAATACTTTTTCAAAATGGGCCATGCCAACTCTTTAAATTCCCTTAATCCATCGTCGAAAGTTAGGCAGAAAGCATGTTTGTTGTTTTTTGCATAATATTCACTAGCTTTTGCAATTGAAATGGCTTCGTAGTTTTTTAAAAAGAGCTGTATATCTCTTTCAAAAAGAGCAGTATTACGAACCGAATACAAATGCTTTAAATGTATTGGAATAGTATCAGCTACAGCATGATAAAAAGGAAAAATAACCTTTCTACCGGTAATATTTGATAGTATATTTACTAAATGATTCAATTATAATATTTATTAAGTATTTGTTTCTGTTTTCCTATACTTAGTCAACTATATTATAGAATTTAGCAACAAACTTGTTTCATTTCACTTAAGCTTCCCTTTTCGTAGTACTTTTTACTTGTTACTCTTTTCTTAATACTTTGTACTTATTTTACTTGATACTTTGTACTTATTACCTAATAAACTTTAAAAGCCAAGGTAAGCGATTAATTTTCACTTTACCGAAGTTAATAGGTGTAGCTCCAAATCCTTTATAAAACCTAGCTAAGCTTTCAATTGAAGATCCTTCAAAATCGAGAGTAATATTATTCTCTGAATTATATTTAATATAAGTATCAATAATTGCAAACATAGCACTTAACTCTTTACCTTCGTTAGTTGAAGCCGATAAAAGATAAATTGACTTATTGTGAGATTTTATAAAAAATACAGCTGCAATAAGTTCATTCTTGTTATTATATGCACCATAGGTTTCGCCCAAATTACTATTTATTGTAAATGGTATTATACTCCTTAAAATATTCAAGTGTTCAAACGTCAATGATATTTTAGATGTTTCTTTCTTTAATTGCAATAAGTCTTTCAAATTCACATGCTTATTAACAATAACACCATTCTTTACCGCCTTTTTAATATTTCTCTTTGTATTAGAATTATAATTTTTACAAATGCTATTGTAAGGCGATATTAAATCTATTTCGTAAGTAATTCCCTGCTTTACATGCCCTTTTATTTTACCCGTTTTATTAAAAGTATTTAAGTTTATATCTATAATCTTAAATTTGTTTGGAATCGAATTTAAAAAAGTTTGCACCAATTCCTCATCTATAATACCTGTTGAAAAAACACCTAATTGCTGAGTATATTTGGGTTGAAAAATATAATTCAGTCCATACTTCCTTTTCCCCGTTAAAGGCATTACAGCTTTATAATTGTCTAATACTAATGCATCCCATTTATAGGCAACAATATCTAAGTACCACGTATAGGCATATACTATTCCATTAAACGACATATTAATACATTTATCCCATAATAGTCGGTCAATTTCCTCGTGTTTTAAATATTTTATTTCCATCTTATATCAAAGCTATCTTTAGCATTTCAGTGTAAACTTCTTTCCACCCTTTCCACTCCATTCGCTCACTTAAACTTTCGTTATGCCACAAGCTAACAAAATTACCATTTACTTTTTTAATATTCTCAATAATATCTTCGAGTTCTACTAATGCCTCCTGTGGATTCTTATTCATATACTGTTGTAAGGTAACATCCATAACTGAAAATGGATATATTCTAAGATCAGTTTCTTCATCTTTATTAAGATTATAGAATTTAAAAGATCGACTTGTTCCTGCTCTAAAGCCAATATAATCGGCAAAACCCATGGAGTAATCTTCCATTATGCCAGCTTCTTGCAACTGTTCATAATAGTTTGGTAGCGAAAATTTCAGAAAATGCTGTCTGCTCTTAGAAATGGTTTTTCCTGAAATATCATTTAATTCTGCTATTTCCATTAATAGAATTTCCTTATTGTCGGAAGCTGCATATGAAGGATGAATTCCCAATTCAGCGTTTCTAGCTAAGTCTGAAACGAAACTTTTAAATTGCTTATTATTAGCATCTATGGTCTTGTCATATTTTCCATACTTCCCAATAAGAATAAAATATACGGGTTTCAAATTCAACCTCTTATATAAATCATTAAGCCAATTAAATTGAAAATGAGCATCTTCTTTAAATTGCAATAAAACTTTCAGCCTCTCGGGAATTTCTTCCAGATTAACTTTCAAACAATCTCGAAAAAAACCACCAATATTCCTAACTATTCCTTTATTCTTATAACACCATGGGCTGTCAATATCTATGGTTGGTAAAACAGAATACTGTTCATTTTTAAATTGCAACGAACCATAATAGTTCGTCAGGCTATCTTTAAACTCCATTAGCCATTCATCAACTAAGGGGCGTTTAATAAACTCATATTTGTATGCCAAGCTTTCTTTGGCTGTAAACCGGTTGTGTTCATCTGCCTGAAAAGACTGGTGTTCCTCATAACGGGTGAGCATCCAAAAACAAGCCGAAAAAATATCAAAACCTAAATTACCTTGGTCTGATGCAAAAAAATGTATGGTTTTATGAGCATAGGTTACTTCTGGTTTTAACTCATTTATTCCTGACTCAAATAAAAGTGTAGAGGGCAAAATCTGAAAAACGTTCTCTATTGGTTCACTAGAATAGTTTAATCTAAGTCCTTTGTCTGCTTTAAACTTCTCTATATCAGACTCTAAAGTATAATTAATTCCGAATCTCTCTTTAAAAAGATAATTCAAAACATAAGTTAAACGTGGCGATATTTCAGGACTATATATTAACATCTATTTAAAATTCAAAGTTCAAACAATAAAACACTTAAACCATTTAGCAACCAAACATTTTAACATTCACTTATTCTTATCTCGCAAAGACGCTAAGTAGCAAAGCTTATTACTGCTTACTGAGAACTGAAGACTGCTTACTTATATTCACTCATTCTATCATTGAATCATACATCATTCCCAACTGCCTTAAACAAATCTACCAATTTATATTGTTCTTTTTCCCAAATAAGTTCTTCTGACGCTTCTTTTAAATTAGTCTGCCAAAATTCTATTTTATTATTATCACTTAACATATCTGTTATTTTTTGAGCAAGAGCTTCGGGAGTTCTTTCATATAATATTTCTCCAACTTTATACTCGTTTACCACAGCACTCATTTCTGGTAAATCAGAAACTAAAACTGGTATCTGTGCCTGTATATAGTCGAACAATTTATTGGGTAGAGCAAAGTAATAATTCAAACCTATATTTTCTTCTAAAGATAAACCAATACTAGCTTTACAAGTTATTACATGTAAATCGCTTAAAGGAATTCTACCAATAAACTTCACCTTAGATTTATACAAATCTTGAGTACCCAATTGCTTAAGCTCCTCTTCAATATCGCCATTACCAGCAATCCATAACTCAGCATTCTCAATAAATTGCATAGCTTGAATCATAAGTTCTATTCCACGCCCAATATTTAAAGCACCTTGATATATAATAATATGCTTATCATTTTTCTCAGATTCTAAAACACACTCTTTTTTTAATGGCAAGTTTCTAATTGTCTGAAAATTTGCACTATATAAGTCATTATATTTATTAGCTATAGAGTTACATACTGTATAAGAATATTTAGTTTTTGGTAGTATTTTTTGCTCAAACCAAAGCCAAACATTTTTTTGCAACCTACGTTTCACCAACTCTGGTAATTCGGTAAAAAACTCATGGCTATCGTAAACTAATTGTTTCTTTCTTAGTTTAGATGCTAAATATCCTGCAGGTAAAGAATCTAAATCGTTGGATAAAACAATATCGTATTTGGCAAACAGTAAGTAAACAAAAAGTCGAAAATTATAATTGGCATAAAACAAAGCTCCTGTATTGAACCAAAGTTTGAATCGGCGAATATTACAATCAGTTTTTACTTTTTGGCTATTTTTTAAAATACGACCTACTAATGTAATTTTATAACCTTGTTTAAGCAAGGTTTGCGATATGCGAAAAATTCGCTGGTCGGTAACCAAATCATTTGTTACTGTTATTATAATATGCTTTGCCATTAGAAACAAACCTACATAATTTTAAACTACTTTTCTATTTTTATAGAAACATATTTAACTTAACAATAACTAACGCAATTTCCATACAATATTTTGCACAATTCCTCTACCCTTTTACAATTGTAAACAAAATTACAAACAAAAACAACACTATCTCAGCTCCTAAAAGCTTATATCCAAAGCTTTAAGTGCTTTTCGACAATATCGTATAAACCTACAACTAGAAAATATTATGTATATAATAAGTTAAAGACATAATCTACCTTGGAAGAAGGTGTAAATTCATGTAAGTTTGCAAAAAGCAAAAACATGACCACAATAAAAAATAACATATCCCTTAAAGGATATAACACTTTTGGAATAGATATACGTGCAAAACATTTATGCTTCTACAATAAACCGGCAGATTTAAAATATTTGATAACTGAAGGTCCTCTCTCTCGTGACGAAAAAATGATAATACTTGGAGGAGGAAGCAACCAATTATTTACTAAAGACTTTGATGGCATTGTAATACATCCGGTAAACAATTCTATTGAACTTATTCGTGAAACAGATGAATATGTTTTTATAAAAGTTGGCGCAGGTAAGAATTGGGATGAATTTGTAGAATATTCAGTAAATAATGGATACGGTGGTATTGAAAATTTATCAGATATTCCTGGCAATGTTGGAGCATCACCTGTACAGAATATTGGTGCTTATGGTATGGAAGCAAAAGATACTATTCACGAAGTACATTTGGTTAGCTTTCACGATGGAAGTACAAAAACCATTCAGAACAAAGATTGTGAATTTGTTTACCGTAGCAGTGTATTTAAAAGCAAATTAAAAAATCGCTTTCTTGTGGATTCAGTAACTTTTAAACTTTCGAAAAACCCAACTTTTATTACACATTATGGTTCATTGCAAGATGAATTGAATAAGGAAGAAGAAATATCATTAAAGACTATAAGAAAAACAATAATTAAAATTAGGGAGAGTAAATTGCCCTCGCCTACCAAAATAGGAAATGGAGGTAGTTTTTTTAAAAATCCTATTATACCGAACATACATGCCGAACCACTAAAAGCAATATTTACCGATATGGTAACTTACCCCGCTGCTAATGATATGACTAAAATTGCTGCCGGTTGGTTAATTGACCAATGTGGACTAAAAGGATATACCAACGAAAAAGGAACAGCAGGTATTCACGACAAACAAGCTTTGGTTCTAGTAAACAAAGGAAAGGCAACAGGTAGCGATATTGTTGAACTTGCTGAATTTGTGAAAGCAAAAGTGTTCGAAAAATTCGATATTTGTTTGGAACCCGAAGTGATAATAATATAAAAGTGACTAAAGTTTCAAGTATTTAGAGTGACTAAAGTTAAAACTAGAATTATAAACCCATATTCATAATTATATAAAAGACTAATACCATCTCATCATTCCAATAATGATAAATTCTCGCAAGAAAAAAAATATTCAGAAATTAATTGATTCATTTGGAAAGCATAAAGACGAAACTTTTGATTTTGAACAAATTGATAAGTACTTTAGAAATAAAGATAATTCCAATTCTTTTCAAATAATTTCAGATAAAACCTGTAACGACCTTGATTTTAATGAGTTATTTACTTTTACAGATAGGACAACATCGAAAGTTGGGCAACAGTTTCTATACAATCGCTTACGAACAATTCCTACCCATAGCGATGAAACTACCAAACATGAAGAGCTAATTCAAGAATTTACCGATAATGAAAAATTTAGAGTTGAGATTCAACAAGAATTGCAAAAGCTTAATAGTTCAAGTGCTTATTATATTCGTTCAATATTTCAAGACCAACATATTAAGGCTCCCAAATGGTTTTTAATTGTTCGCCTATTATCGTTTACAAGCATTTTGTGCGTATTACTATTACCAATAAATCCGCAATTGCTATTTCTACTATTAGCTGTTTTTGTAGTAAATATGGGTATTCACTACACTAATAAGAAAAATATATTTGAATACACTGCCTCTATTCCTCAATTATTAAAACTAAATAAAGCGGCTCATAACCTTATTAATTTCAGTCAATTAAAAGCTATTACTCCAGATATATCTGAATCTATTTCAGTTATTGATAAAGTAAAAAGACGAATGTCGTTTTTTAAACTTGAAGCAAAGCTTGAAGGCGATATGGAAGCTTTAGCTTGGGGAGTATTTGAACTATTTAAGACCCTGTTTTTGCTAGAGCCTTTGCTTCTTTTTGGAGTATTAAAACAATTAGACACTAAACGCTCCGAAATTGAAAATGTATTTTCATTTGTTGGGCAAGTAGATACATTGATTTCCATAGCATCGCTACGTGCAAGTAATAAAAACTACTGCATTCCAAATATTACGAATACGAAAGAAGCTATTCATGTGAATGAAATTTATCACCCCTTAATTCCAAATTGCATTACCAATAGTATTACTGTTAATGGTAAGTCAATTCTTTTAACAGGCTCTAACATGTCGGGCAAAACATCGTTTATTCGAACTATTGGCTTGAACCTAATTACCGCATTTACTATTAATACTTGTTTTGCAAAGACGCTATCTACTCCCCTTTTAAAGGTGAACTCAGCCATACGAATTAGCGACGATTTAATGAACGACAAAAGTTATTATTTTGAAGAAGTATTAACCATAAAAGAAATGATTGATGCAAGTGAAAATGCTAAGCCTAACTTATTTTTACTGGACGAAATTTTTAAAGGAACCAATACAATAGAGCGTATTTCGGCAGGTAAATCTATTCTTTCGGCATTAACAAAAAACGGTAACATAGTTTTTGTATCGACCCACGATATTGAGCTGGCTGATCTATTAAAAAACGAATATGAATTGTATCACTTTAGTGAAGTTGTTGATAATAACAATGTTGATTTTGATTATAAGCTAAAGGAGGGTAAACTAAAAAAGAGAAATGCTATTCGAATTCTTGAGATAAATGATTATCCGAAAGAAATAATTGATGAAGCTTTAGAAATTGCTTCAGGATTGGATAAGAAGCAAAAAAATGAATAAATTAGCTGTTTAAAATATCAACAGTTCGTTAAGTTTTTGCTTCTCACAATTCCAATAACCATTGAAAACCAAGTTGCAAAGCTTTAATTTAATGCTACTTATAAAATTAT
>JAUXEM010000223.1 GCA_030620515.1 Salinivirgaceae bacterium | reverse complement strand
TGGTAATCTGAGTAATCTGTGGTAAAAGATATTGAAATAATTGAAGAAGATTAAATTACAAAATAATTAGTGCATTCGTGGCTAAAAAACAGAACACCGATAACACTGATGCAAGCATCGCTGATAACACGGATTTTTTTCTTTTTCTCTGTGTAGCTTTGTGCCTTCTTTGCGTAACTCTGCGTAATAGCTAGGCTAGAAAAGAATACAGAATATAGAATAAAAAAATAGGCAGTTTTAATTCGTGAATTCCTAGCTTTTTATAATACAAAGATTGAAGAAAGTAGATTGAAATAAAGAGATTGAAGAAGATTGAGTTGATTTAATCTGTGGTAATCTGAGTAATCTGTGGTAAAAGATATTGAAATAATTGAAGAAGATTAAATTACAAAATAATTAGTGCATTCGTGGCTAAAAAACAGAACACTGATTAGTATAAAATACTATCTAATTTATTTTACCCTTTAAATCATCAAGGTCTTTTTGAATATGCTTTATTCTATGTAACACCTCATCTTGAGTAGAATTACCATCGGGCATTTCGTGGCTTATGTAATTAACAAATTTCCAAATCTCTGTAATTTGATTTACCGAAACAGCATACGACTCATACTCTGAATTTAAAGAATGTAATACAAACTCGCCATGCTCTCCTATCCTATTCTCAATAATTTTAAATACCAAGCCTTCATCAAGCGTACTAATTATACAAGCCTGTCCTGTATTAATAGTTTTCCAATCAATTAAATATTCACCAGTAACCCATGCACTATTAGGAATTGGAAGCATTGAATCACCATTTAACTGAAAGGTTCTATATTTTTTACTACTGTCTAAAAATGGCAACTGAAATACGGGCAACTTCTCAATGTAATTAGTGTCGGCAAAACCACGTGTATATCCGGCTTTAGCTTTTTCGGTAACCAACTCTATATTTTCGTTATTACTGTTATTTACAGTAGTTGCTAATACCCTAAGCTTTCCTCCTCGTAAATACACATCGAATCCTCGTTCAATTTGCGAAAGAACACTCTCTGAGGTTTTAGACAAATTAACCCGTAATAATGTATCTACCGAAACACCATAATAATCAGCAAAAGCTATTAACACCTCAGCACTGGGTTTTGCTACCTTATTTTCGTAGCCACTTAAAGTAGAACGTTTCATATTCAAAGCCTGAGCCACATCATCCTGTGTCCTTCCCCGTCGTTTTCGCAATAATTTTATATTTTCGCTAAAATGCATTCTTATTAATTTACTGAACCACCATAGGAGTAACATCAATAATACCAGCTCCCAATCCTAAACCCAATACGATAAACACCTTTTTCATAAACAATTGGCCATAAATCAAGAAAATAATAATAAAATACCTTCCTGAAAATTTTCTTTTATTTTAATAAATGATTATATTGTAATCGCAATAATGATTATATTATAATCAAATATAGAGCTAATTATTTAATTATCCAAACATTACTCTTTTAATGCAACAAAAGAACAAACATATTGTCCATTTCGACCTCGACACATTTTTTGTCTCAGTAGAACGATTAGTAAATAGCAAACTAAATAATAAGCCTGTTATTATTGGTGGATTATCAGACCGAGGGGTTGTATCGAGTTGTAGTTACGAGGCTAGAACATATGGTGTGCATTCTGCCATGCCCATGAAAATAGCTCGTAGCCTTTGCGGCGATGCTGTAATTATTCGGGGCGACATGGACTTATATTCGAAATACTCAAAACTAGTTACTGAGGTTATTGCAGACCGGGCTCCATTATACGAAAAAGCATCTATCGACGAACATTATTTAGACATATCTGGAATGGATCGGTTTTTTGGCTGCTTAAAATGGACAAAGGAACTACGACAGAGTATTATTCAAGAATCAGGTTTGCCCATTTCATTCGGATTATCATCAAATAAAACAGTATCTAAAATTGCAACGGGCGAGTCCAAGCCCAATGGTGAATTAATGATAAACGATTCGGATATTTCACCTTTTCTTGGACCACTATCTATTCGGAAAATACCTATGCTCGGAGCAAAAACATATCAGCTATTACGTTCCATGGGAGTGTTAACCATTAATACTTTGCGCGAAGTTCCACCCAGCATGATTGAAAAGGTACTGGGTAAAAACGGACAAGTTATTTGGAAAAAAGCCAATGGCATTGACCCTACTCCAATAAAACCATACTCAGAACGTAAATCGATGAGCAGCGAACATACCTTTGAACAAGACACAATTGATATAACAAAACTAAATAATACATTGGCTACTATGGTCGAGAAACTATGCTTTCAGTTGCGTAAGGAACAGAAGCTAACATCAATTGTTACGGTTAAAATAAGATATGCCAATTATGACACACATACCTTACAAAAAAAAATGAGCTATACAGCCTTCGATCATGTTTTACTGGAAACGGTTAAAGAGCTTTTTAATCGCTTATACGAAAGACGTATGTTAATAAGATTAGTTGGAATTAAATTTAGTGGGCTGGTTTATGGAGCACAACAACTCAACTTATTTGAAGATACTCCCGAAATGGTTAGTCTGTACCTTACCATGGATAACATACGAAAAACTTTTGGAGACAAAGCCATTCGGAAAGCAGTAAGCTACTGATAAGTGCACTAGAGTGAGCTACACTTCGACTACGCTCAGTGCACGCTTAATAATTCAAAGACCTCAGAGTTAAGTAAAAGTAGAAAGCAAGTAGTAATAAGAAAAGACAGACAATACAATAAACATTATTAATTCGTGAATTCGTGGCTTTTTTTATTAAAAATAGAATGAGTGAATAGAAGAATGTCTTAATTATAGATTTAAATATATACAATTTAACTTTGCGACTTAGCGGCTTTGCGAAATAGTATTCTTTACCATTATTTCCTTCTCCGTTTTACCACAAAGAACACAAAGTCCTATTCACAAAGTTCACTAAGAAAAAGTAAAACCTTACAACTTAGCGAGATAATAATTCATGGCTTTTTTTTAATAACAATAGAATAAAACATAAACAAAATGTGCGGAAGATATATACAGGTTAAAAACATAGAAATAATTGAAAAACGATTTAATGTACACGTACCCGATGGCATTGAACTAACACCCAACTACAATGTTTCGCCTGGCGATTATGCTCCGATAATAACTAATGAGAAACCTGGCGAGGTTCAGTTATTTCAGTTTGGGCTTACTCCGTTTTGGGCAAAAAAAGCAATGTACTTATTTAATGCTCGTGCCGAAGGCGATAAAAACAAAGAGAATAATCCTGACTACACCGGAGGTAAAGATATTATTAGCAAACCAGCATTTAGAAAACCCATACGTAGTAAGCGATGCCTGATTATTGCCGACGCATTTTACGAGGGAACCACCAAAGAGCGATTAAGCAAACCTTTTGTTATTTACCTAAAAAACAAGCAGGCTCCCTTTGCCTTTGCTGGCATTTGGGATGTTTGGCAAAACTCCGAAACAAAAGAAGAAATAAACTCCTTTGCTATTATCACCACCACTACAAATAGTCTCCTACAGAAGATACCCCACCACCGGTCGCCAATAATATTACCCCGCAACCACGAACAAGCCTGGCTTAACTCAAACAAACCACTTACCGATATAACCCGCATGCTACAGCCCATTTCGGGCAAACTTATGAATGCTTATCCTGTTTCTACCGAAATAAAAAACCCACAAGCAAACCACAAAGGTTTAGCTACACCAATTGGACAACCTCTTACTCCCGAACAAGGGTTTAAAGAAAACACCACTCTAAAATTACATGGAATGGGACATCATAAAAGAAGTTAGAATGTTTGGAGTGAACTACACTTTGACTCCGCTCAGTGTACGCCCATATTAAGATAATAGGCAGTGCTCAATTCTCAGCAAACAGTAGTAATTAGTGAATTCGTAGCTTTAAATAATTAATAACATGTACCTAAATAACCACTCATATTACAGCCTGCGCTATGGCACTTTACCAATTGAAAGGCTGGTTGAACACGCTTCAAACCTAGGATTGCAAGAACTGGTTTTAACCGACATTAACAACTCTACCGGAATGCCATATTTTGTAAAGGTTTGCCTCGAAAAAAGCATTAAACCTATTGCCGGTATAGAATTCCGAAATAAAAATGAATTACTTTATATAGGTATTGCCCGAAACAACGATGGCTTTGAGCAACTCAACCGTTTCTTAAGTTCATATCTTCTAGAGAAAAAAAAACTACCCAACCGTCCGCCAAGTTTATCGCAAGTGTATTTCGTTTTCCCTTTTGGGAAGATCGCTCCTAAAGAACTTAAAGAAAATGAATTTACTGGAATACGATTATCAGAAATTAACCACCTTTGGAATAGCAAATATGCCTTAAACACTAATAAACTAGTAGTCTTGCATCCGGTAACATTTTCAAATAATGCAGAATACCACCTTCATAAAAACCTTAGAGCCATAGATGAAAACACGCTTTTAACTAAGATTAAAAAAACTAGCATTGCACAAACCAACGAAAAATTTATTGACCCCCACCTACTTGAAATTGCCTATAACGAATATCCTGACCTTATTCAGAATACCAAGCACATATTAAACGATTGCCAAATTAATTTCGATTTTACAGGCTCAAAAAACAAGCAAGTATTCTCCAGTAGCCGCTACGACGATAAACTCCTCTTACGAAAGTTGGCTTTAGATGGCTTACAATATAGATACGGAAACTATAACCCCATTGCCTTACAGCGAGTAGAAAAAGAATTGGAAATAATACACAAGCTTGGTTTTTCGTCGTACTTTTTAATTACTTGGGATATTATTCGTTATAGCATGTCGCGCAATTTTTACCATGTTGGTAGGGGTAGTGGTGCCAATAGCGTGGTTGCGTATTGCCTGCTTATAACCAATGTTGACCCCATTGAACTAAATCTGTATTTTGAGCGATTTATTAATCCCAAACGAACCAGTCCGCCCGATTTCGACATTGATTTTTCGTGGAAAGAACGCGACCAAATACAAGACTATATTTTTAAGCGCTACGGACGCGAACACACAGCATTACTTGGCACCATATCAACCTTTAAAGATAAAAGCATTTACCGCGAATTAGGTAAGGTACACGGCTTACCGAAAGCTGAAATCGATTCATTTATTGACAACCCTACTGCGCCTGGAAATACGAATGATATTACTCGTACTATAATTCAGATTGGAGCTATAATGCAAGATTTTCCGAATCTACGCAGTATTCATGCCGGAGGAGTTCTAGTTTCTGAAGAGTCTATTTATCGTTATACAGCTTTAGATATGCCCCCAAAAGGTTTTCCAACCACCCAATGGGACATGTACACTGCCGAGGATTTAGGTTTTGAAAAACTAGATATTCTAAGCCAACGAGGCATTGGACATATTCGCGAATGCGTTGATATTGTTAAGCAAAACCAAGGTGTAGATATCGACATACACAGAGTAGAAGAATTTAAGCAAAACAAGAAAGTAAAATCGCAATTAAAAAATGGTGAAGCAAACGGCTGCTTTTACATTGAGAGCCCAGCCATGCGCGGCTTATTAAAAAAACTACGTTGCGACGACTATTTGCGCTTAGTAGCAGCAAGTTCCATT
>JAUXEM010000250.1 GCA_030620515.1 Salinivirgaceae bacterium | reverse complement strand
CGCTCGAATCGCTCAACTTAGATAATAATCTTCATGAAATACCAAGTTGCTTTGAAACAGCACCTTAGTAAATATTCTTGGTCAAACCCATGAGGCATTAAAATACAAAATATAATAATAATTATACAAGGTAAGCATTGGGGAACCAGTCCGTAGTAAAATTTTGGTAGGCTAGGTAAATACCAAAATTTTAAGAAACTGATATGTATTTAATTCGAAACAAAAAAAAGCAAATACCGTATAGTTACTGGGTACATGTTCTAAAGCACTAAGCCATAGAGTATGCATAGATAATTAGTATAATTGCACACTTTTAAAAATATTTGCACAAAAGAAATAAAGGCGTTTTAAAATTTAAAATATATTTAGATGGGAAAATTTATTAGTTTGATGAGCATTGCTTTGCTTTTCAATTTTTTTACTATTTCGGCACAATCAGTTACTGACACTGCAAATTATCCGTATTGGATTGAAATGATGCAAGATGAAAATGCTAACTTTTTTGAAACTCAAAAAGCATTTAATATGTATTGGGAGAACAGAGAAGTTACGAAAGGAAGTGGATGGAAACCTTTTAAAAGATGGGAAAACAATATGCGAACTAGGGTTGATGAAAATGGAAAACGACCAAACCCAAGTGCAATATATGAAGCTCATGAAAAACTAAAAGCTCAACCTAGTCGAAAATCTAATTCCGGAAACTGGAATTCGCTAGGACCCATATCGTTACCTGCCCCCTACGAGCCAACACCAAGTGGTTTGGGTAGATTAAATGCAATTGCTTTTCACCCAACAAACCAAAATAAATTATATGTAGGTGCTCCTGCAGGTGGCTTATGGATAACTGATGACAATGGTGAAAATTGGATTACAACTACTGATAGGTTAGCAACACTTGGCATTTCTGCTATTATTGTAAATTATGCAAACCCGAACATTGTATATATTGGAACTGGTGATAGAGATGCTGATGACGCACCTGGATTAGGTGTTTTCAAAAGTTTTGATGGTGGGTACACATGGCAACAGAAAAACAGTGGAATGGGTAATACAACTGTAAACAGAATGCTTATTCACCCAGATTATCCTGATATTCTGTTTGCAGCAACTACAAATGGTATCTATAAATCAATTGATGCAGGAGAAAGTTGGATTCTTAAAACTGGTGGTAATATAAATTCTATGGAATTTAAACCGTTTAATTCAGATGTATTATTTGCAATTAGTAGTTCTATTTTAGTTAAATCGGAAAATGGCGGAGAAACATGGGATAGACATTCAGGTGATTTAAAAAGCTGGTCGCGAGCAATTGTAAAAACAACACCTGCAAATAGCGATTATGTATATATTTTAGCAACAAATTCTCGTTCTTTTAAAGCTCTTTATAAATCTACCGATAGTGGTAAAACCTTTAGCATTGAAAGTACAACACCAAACATAATGAGCTCAAAAGCCGATGGTAGTGGTAATGATGGGCAAGCTTGGTATGATTTAGACTTGGCTGTTGATCCAATTAATCCTGAAATTATTTATAGTGCCGGAGTTAATATTTTCAAATCGAAAGATGGTGGTAAAACATGGAAAATTAATGCTCATTGGTATGGTGATAAAGGTGCGCCTACAGTACATGCCGATCATCATGTATTAGAATTTAATCCGCTTAATAACAAATTGTATTCGGGTAATGATGGTGGTATATACTTAACGGACAATGGCGGTTCAACTTGGGAAAATATTTCATCGGGTATAGCTATTTCGCAAATATATAAAATTGGACAGAGCCAAACCAAACGAGATTTGATATTGAGCGGATATCAAGACAATGGAACAACCCTTTATGACAACGGTTCATTTACTACAGTAAATGGTGGAGATGGATTTGAATGTATAATTGATCCAACAGATGAAACCCATAAATATGCATCGATTTATTACGGACAGGTTTCATATTCAAACGGAGGATATTTTTATAAAATTACAGGCGGAATAAGTGAAAATAAACAGGGTGCTTGGTCAAGTCCTTATGTTTTAAACGAGAATGATCCAAAAATAATGTACTTAGGGTTAATAAATGTTTGGCGCACAAATAATTGTCGCACAACTTATGCAAGTTGGACTAAAATAACCTCAAGTATTGCAAATAGCAGTGCTAAAGTAGTTGTTATAGAAAATTCACCAGCAAACCCTGACGTTCTATATATTGCACGTGATGATAATAAAGCTTTTGTTACAACTAATGTTAATGCTTCCACTCCATTGTGGACTCAACTAACACAACTACCAAACTCTGAAGTAACAGCTTTTGAGGCTCACCCAACTGATCAAAACGTGGTATTTGCTACAGTAGCAAATAAAAATGTTTACAGATCGGAAAATATGGGAAATACGTGGGTAAAAATAACAGGTAATTTGCCATCTGTAAGTATGAATACTATAGCATATGACAAAAATAGTAATGAGGGACTGTATTTGGGTACTGATTTAGGTATTTTTTATAAAGATGCCACCATGAAAGAATGGATATATTTCAACGATGGACTTCCTGCAACTTCAGCAGTAAGAGAAATTGAGATATTCTATGACGAAGCGAATCAGGATAACAATGTGTTAAGAGCTGCAACTTATGGACGTGGTTTATGGGAATCAGATTTATTTACAGAAAAAGTTGTAAATGACTATGATGCTAGAATTATAGAAATTTTAGAACCTAAAGGTGAATTTTATGCAACCGATATTATTGAGCCTGAATTTAAATTTAAAAATATTGGAACTAAAACATTAGATAGTATTGCTATTGAATATCATATTGATAATTTACCCGCTGATACAACTTTTTGGAAAGGAAGTATATCTTCACTTGAAACAGCTAATTTCACCTTTCCAAATTTTGTGTTAAATCCTGGCAACCATTCTTATTCCGTTAGAATAATATCAGCAAATGATGTTGTTATTTCATCGGGAGCTAAATCTCACTTTACTATTAATAAAAGCAACAATATTGAATTTAATTTAGTAACAGATTTAAAAGCTTCAGAAACTTCATGGAAATTAGAAACTATTGATGGTTCAGTAATTTACTCATCACCAACATATGCAGATGGTAACGTTTACCAAATATTAGAAAATTATAATTTAAAAACGGGTTGTTATAGGTTTGTTATTAAAGATATTGATGGTTTAAATGGAGGTAATTATCAGGTAAACAATACTACTGTTGGATTTGAAATAAAATCAGGCGGTAATTTTACTATTGCTGACACAGTTGCTTTTTGTGTAGACACATTTGCTACAGTTCGCTTTCTTGCAAAAATAACTAAGCAAAAAGTAAATACACCAATAGTTTTTAAAAACTATACAAAAGATTATAATTATTCATATAAATGGTTCTTTGGCGAAGGTGCCAACCCTGCAACCTCATTAGATTTAACACCACCTGAAGTTTCTTATGCCAACGAAGGATATAAAACAATTGTACTTGAGGTATCACATGGTGATAATACAGTAAGTAAAATTGCCAATGATTATATTATTATATATAATGAGCCTAGAATAATATCTCAACCTATTGCTTCTAAAACCATTTGCCAAAGCGATCTTTTAACAGTTGGTATTAATGCTGAGGGCATTGAACTTGAATATCTTTGGTATCATAATGGTACTGCACTAAATAATCAAACTGATAGTATCTTAAGATTTGAGAGCTCGAATCCAATTAATAGTGGCACATACTATTGTGAAGTATCGAACAAATATTATTCAATTAACTCAAGCAAATTTATTTTAACTGTTACTGCGGCACCTGAATTAGAGCTAATAAAAGCAGATGATGATATATGTAAAGGAAGCAGTACAACCATAACTGCCACAGGTACTGGTGACCTCGTTTGGTCAAACGGATTAGGCACAACTAGCAAAGTTGATGTATCACCAACTACCACAACTACTTATTATGCAACACTAACTAATAATGGTTGCTCAAATATTAAAGAGGCAACTATTGTTATATGTGAGCTTCCTACTATTAGCGTACAACCGCAAGATAAATTGGCATGTGAGAACAAAAGCTTATCTCTAGTATTAGAAGCTAGTGGCAATGCTTTAACTTATTTATGGAAAATAGATGGAAATGATTTATTTGAAGCAAGCAATATTCTTTTCATTGATTCTGCAAAAAATAAACATGCTGGAGCAATTACTTGTGTAGTTTCAAATAGTTGTGGTGAGACTACTTCAAATGCTGCCACAGTAGAATTTTCTAAATTGCCAAAATCAAAATTCTCATATACAACCAATGGCTCCAAAGTAAGTTTTGTTGATGAATCGGAAAATACCACTTCGCATCTGTGGGATTTTGGTGATGGAAATGAATCGACAAATGCAAATGCTGATAATATTTACACTTCTGGAAAACATTTCGTTGTTAAGAGCTCTATAAACGATTGTGGTGTTGATACTACAGGAGCTACTATAATAATTTATTCAGGGATTGATAACTTACTTGAAACCGAAATATTTAATATTTATCCAAATCCCAGTTTTGAACAATTATTTATAGATTTCTCATCGGATGAATTTTTTGGTAAAATAACTGTTGAAGTAATGAATATTGAAGGTAAAAAAATATCTACGAAAGTTATTATGAAGAACGATTTCAATATTAATATTCCTTATAATGTTAGTGGTTTATCAATTGGCATATATCAACTTAATATTATTATGAATGATAGAGTAATTAATAGAAAAGTGATGATACGATAAGTTTACATTAAGCTATATAAT
>JAUXEM010000162.1 GCA_030620515.1 Salinivirgaceae bacterium | reverse complement strand
TGATATTATAGGAGGAGTTGCGCCATATACATATATTTGGAATACAGGAGCTAATACTAGAAATCTATCTAAATTAATAGCAGGAAGATACAATTTAAAAGTTACTGACGTTAAAGGATGTTTTACAACGATGGATGTGAAAGTTGAAGGGCCTGAGTTACTTGAAAGTGCGATTAGCGAAGTTGTTGATGTAAAATGTAAAGACGATTCAACTGGTCAGATAAATATTGGTGTGGTAGGTGGTACTCTACCTTATAAATATGAGTGGAGTAATGGTATTGCAAAACAGAATAATCAGCAAATTACAGCAGGAAGTTATAATGTAAAAATTACTGATGCAAATGGTTGTATAAACAACCTTAGTGCAACAGTAATGGAACCATCAGAACTAATAAGCTCGTTAAATAAAGTTATTAATGTTGATTGTTACGACGAAAATACTGGTGCAATTGACGTTTCGGTTGGTGGAGGTGTTTCTCCATATGAGTATAAGTGGAGCAATAATGCAACTACTCAAAATATTGTAAATATTGAAGCGGGTGATTATTCACTGGTTGTTAAAGATCAAAATGGGTGTATATCTGAAATTAATACATCAATAGAACAGAATAGTAAGCTACAATCTAGCATAGATGAAATTACGCATGTTAATTGCTTCGGTTTTAATTCAGGAGCAGTTAAAATTGGTATAACAGGTGGAGTTGTGCCATATAACTATAAGTGGAGTAATGGAGCTGAATCAAAAGATCTTTCTGAGGTAAAAGCCGATTATTATTCCTTAGTTGTAGTAGATGCAAAAGGATGTGCTTTAAATCAAAATGTGGAAATAAACCAACCAAATGAATTTGAAGGAGAGATAACTAGTTTGAAACAAATTGGTTGTCATGGCGATTCAAATGGAGAAATTTTAACAACATTTAAAGGAGGCGTTGAACCATATTCTTATAAATGGAATACCGAACAGGTAAGTAGTGATATTAAAGCATTGTCAGCAGGCACTTATTCATTAACAGCAACAGACAAAAATGGTTGTGTTGAGGAAATTACAGCGCTAATAAACCAACCTAGTAAATTAGATCTTTCTTTAGTCGAATCAGTTGATAATATATGCTATGGCGAACGAAACGGAGCAATTGATATTGCTGTAATTGGCGGTGTAACACCATATTCTTATAAATGGACAAATGAGGCAATAACACAGGATTTATCAGCTTTGGAAGCAGGTAGATATATAGTGTATGTTACCGGAGCAACTGGGTGCGAGAAAAGTTTAGAGGCAATAATTAATCAACCTGAACCATTAGAATTACTAGTTAAATTAACAAGCGATGTAAATTGTTTTGGCGAAAGTAATGGCGCAATTGATATTCAGGTAAATGGTGGCGTTAAGCCCTATGTGTATAGTTGGAGTAATGGTGCCGAAACTCAGGATATTAAAGATGTTGTAGCAGGGAGTTATACTGTGAATGTAATTGATTCTAATTTTTGTGTTAACAGTATAAGCGCAAATGTAAAACAACCTGAGGTGTTGGAAGCAAATATATCTGATGTTAAAAATATAACTTGCTATGGAGAAAGCTCTGGGGCAATTAGTATTGATGTTGCAGGTGGTACTTTACCCTATAATTTTAAATGGAGTAATGATGCAATAACTGAAGATATTGATAATTTAAAAGCTGGTAATTATTCTGTAGAAATAACTGATGCAAATGGTTGTAGCCAAATGTTAGAAGCTACAATAATACAACCCGAAGAGTTAATAAGTGAAATTATCTCAACTCAAAATGTATATTGTAATGGTATAAATGAAGGTAGTATAGATATTTCTGTAAAAGGAGGGGTTACACCTTATGTTTATTCATGGAGTAACGACAGTAAATTTCAAGATATTTCAAACATTTCCGCAGGCATATACAATGTTGAAATTGTAGATGCAAATAATTGTAAACAGAGTTTAAGTGCCGAGATTTTTGAGCCTTCAATGTTAGTTGTATCAATTGATGATATTGTTAATATTAAAGAATTTGGAAGTGCAAATGGAAGTATTAGTATAGTAGTTAGTGGTGGTGTACTACCATACAATTACAGTTGGAGTAATGGGTCAAAAACACAGAATGTTGATAAATTAATAGCTGGAAACTATTCAGTTATTGTTAGAGACTCAAATAATTGTAGACAAGATGTAAATGCAAGTATTTCACAACCAGAAGCAATAACTGTTAATATTGATACTATTAACCATATCAGATGTTTTGGCGAAACAACAGGTTATGTGAAATTATCGGCCATTGGTGGGGTACCTCCATATAATTTTGAATGGAGTAATGGTGTTGTTGGTAAAGAGTTGATAGATGTACCAGCGGGTAAGTATGAATTGACTATAACTGATGTAAATGGTGCATCTAAAAAGCAAGAAGTAAAGATAGATCAGCCAAAAGCTTTTGTGCTAAGTTTCGATAATATTGATAATCCAACATGTTATGAACTAAACAACGGCTCAATTAATACTAATGTTATAGGTGGAACAACACCTTATCAATTTGTTTGGAGCAATGGATCTACTACTCAGAATTTAAAGGGGCTTACTTCAGGTAAATTTGCCATTACAGTAACTGACCATAAAGGTTGTGTATTGTCTGACAGTACTTTGTTAACTAAACCAGATGCTTTAGAAGTAATATTAGTTAATACTGAGCATATTAAATGTAATGGCGAACATAAAGGAATGGTCAATATAGATGTTAAAGGTGGTGTTTCTCCTTATCAGTTTAACTGGAATCATGGTTCAAAAGAACAAAATTTGAGTAATGTTATTGCAGGTAATTACACTGTTAAAGTAAGCGATGCTAATCAATGTTTAAAAACTGTAAATACCACAATTAAAGAACCACCAATGTTGGTTTCGAATTTGGCTACAGTTAAAGATGTTCCTTGTTTTGGTGATAATAAAGGTTATATAAGTACATCAGTTACAGGTGGCATGCCTCCATACAGCTATTTGTGGAATACCGAAGATTCTACTTCGTTAATACAAAATTTGTTAATGGGAAATTATAGTGTAACAATAACTGATAGCAATGGATGTGTAAATAATTTATCAACTAAAATTTCAGAACCAACAGAACTTGTAGGTTTTGTTAAAAATGCAAATGATATTAACTGTAATGGTGATAACGAGGGAGCAATTAATATTACAGTTAATGGGGGTGTAGCACCTTATAAATTTGGTTGGAATAACGGCAGTATAGAAAAGAACTTGTCAGATATTCAGGCTGGTAGTTATAATGTTAAAGTTACTGACAATAATGGTTGCGAAATAGAATTAGAAGCCGAGGTTAAACAACCTACTAAACTTTTTGCCAAAGTAGATAAGGTTGAAAATATAAAATGCTTTGGTGATAAAATAGGAGCTGTAAACGTATCGGTAAACGGAGGGGTTGAACCATATAGTTACTCATGGAGTAATGGAGCATTAACTCAGGATTTATATAATATTATTGCAGGCAAATATTCGCTTAAAGTTAAAGATGCTGAAGGATGTATGAGTTCTATTGAAGCTACTGTTGAAGAACCTGAGTTATTATTAGTAGAGAACACATCGATACATGATAATAAATGTAATGGAGATGCAAATGGTGCTGTTACTGTTTTGGTTCAAGGTGGGCAAACGCCTTATGCTTTTAATTGGAGTAATGGAATTAAAACTAGAGATATACAAAGTGTAAAAGCTGATATTTATAAATTAACTGTAACAGATGCAAATGGTTGTGAAAAAGAATCTATAGCCACAATTAAAGAACCCCCATTGTTGAAAAAATCAATTGATGCAATTAAGCATATTAATTGTAATGGAGAAAGTAATGGTACCGTAAGTCTGTCTGTTTCGGGGGGAACAGTTCCTTATATTTATCAATGGAGTAATGGAAATACTAATCAGGATTTAGTAAATGTGCCAGCAGGTGAGTACTCTGTTATAATACGCGAAGGAAATGGTTGTGAATCCTCATTAGATGTAGCTATAAATGAGCCTATTCCATTCTTATCTGAATTATTATCGGTAAAACATAATAATTGTTTTGATGAAACTAATGGTAGCGTGAATATTAGTGCAGATGGTGGTACACCGCCATATTCATTTGATTGGAGTAATGGAGCAAATACACAAAACTTATCAAATATTGTTGCAGGTGATTATTCTGTACTTGTTGTCGATGCAAATGGTTGTAATCATACAATTAAAACTCATATAGACGAACCTGATAGATTAGTATTATCAATTGATTCAGCAAGAAACGTAAAATGTTGTGGCGATACTAGTGGTGCCATTTTTATAAGTGTTGAGGGTGGCGTTAGTCCATATGATTATTTATGGAGTCATGGTAAGAAAACACAAGATGTTACAGGCTTAGTTGAAGGACAATATACCGTGGAGGTAACCGATGCAAATGGTTGTATTGTTGCTACACCAGAAGAAGGTGCTACTATTTATGAAAAAATTATTGCACAGGGTAAATTTATATCGAGAGATATTTTATTCGATATAGGAAAAGCAACAATTAAAGAACGGTCATTCATTGAAATAAACCGAATAGCATCTTTTATGAAGGAATACCCGCAATTACGATTTAGCATTGAAGGGCATACCGATAGTCAAGGCGATGCAGGTGCAAATCAAAAGTTATCTGAACGTAGAGCAAAATCAATTAAGAAAAGTTTAGTTAAGTTTGGAATCTCATCAAATAGGTTGGAAACAGTTGGTTTAGGCGAAGTAAAACCTGTTGATACTAATTCAACGGTTGAAGGTAGAGCAAATAACCGTAGGGTAGAATTTATTCCTTTATAAAGGAAGTTAAATATGCTTTTTATGAGAGGCTGCCTTTGCAGGCAGCCTCTTTTTTTAGTGTTGCATATAAAAGAATATTTAATTTTGGGTATAATTCAATATCTTTGGACATAACCCGCCTGCCAAAGTTTCACGGCGGGCAGGTTTCCCGAGGCTTGCCCCGAGGTAATTTACTTCTTAGTCTGTTAATTTATACAGAGGAATTCTTTTTTTAGGATTTTTATTAAATATATTCTCCGATTCAATAAACTCCTTATTCAATAAATAAAGCTTGCTGTTATAATCTGGCATGAATAAGGTATTGTCAATATTAAAATCAGAGATATTAATTTTTTTGAAATTTAATTGGCAGTGTGATACTTCATAACCTTCACCATTTATGTTTTGATACATTAATGGTAAGCCTTGTGTTCTGCAAATTATTGGACGCGAATTATAAATGTGACAAGCACCATCTTGTAAAAAAATACACGACTTTTTGAATATGTTAAACTTGCGCTTAGGTATAGAGTCAAGTTTATTATCTAATTCATTTTTAATAGAATGAAACTCTATAGGAAAAACACTAATGTTTTCACAGCAAGAATCGCATCCTTTTTGGCATTTTAATTCCTTGCTATGTTTTATACTAAGTTCTTTTGCTCTAATGTCAATATCGGTTCGTAAATTGTAATACTCTGAAAACTTGCTATTTGTACTACTCAATTTCCTCTATTTAATAAAGTTTCTGAACTCACGCATAAACTGTACTCTTTCCCATGAAGCGGTATTTTCATGTCCTTTAAGACTCAATTTCCCCTTAAAGTCTTTAATGCTAGAATATTCATTTTCTTTCATCCAATCAGAAATAGAGTTTTTCATTTCGTCAATAACTTTTTCTCCATTGGTGTATAGTATTGAGGCAATTTGAACAACACAGGCTCCTGCCAATAATAATTTAATAGCATCTTTTCCATTGTGAATACCTGTGCTTGCAGCAATGTCTATATCAATACTTCCGGATAATATTGCAGCCCATCTTAAAGGAAGAGCTATTTCGGAATGCGAACTTAAAACAAAGGATGTAGTTAGTTCTTGCGTATTAATATCAATATCGGGCGAGTAAAAACGATTAAATAATACAATTCCTTTTATAGGTAGTTTGCTAAACTTTTTTAGCATTTGCCCAAGTGAAGTAAAGTATGGACTTATTTTTAGTGTAACTGGTATTTTAACTTGTTTACAAACGGTATCAACTAGCTCAAGATACATTTGTTCTATTTCACCCGCTGGTTTATTTAAATCCGATGGGAGAGAAAAAAGATTAAGTTCAATTGCATCTGCACCAGCTTTCTCAATTTCCGAGGCAATGTAAGTCCACTTTTGGTTAGAAATACAATTAACGCTTGCAATAATTGGTACTTTACTTACTTTCTTAGCTTCTATAATTAAATTAATATATGCTCTAATTAAATCAACCGTAGGCTCTTCGTTCATGTAATCCATGGTTTCAGGATATACATAAGGTTGCCCAGTCATTTGTTGAGTAAGCTGCTCCATTTCCATTAGAATCTCTTCTTCAAAAATAGATTTTAATACTATAGCGCCAATGCCTGCCTCTGATAAGGATTTAATGCTTTCAATAGAATCTGTAACACCTGAACTAGCAGCTATTATTGGATTATTAAGTTTTAATCCGGCATATTGTGTAGATAAATTAGTCATGTTATATATTTTAAAATTCAATAGTTTAACAATATGAATCTAAAGTTGTTTTAATTTTTTTGTAGAAAAGAAAATCATTAACTCTTTTTTTATGTCGTCAAGTGAATTGTATGTACATATTTTGAACGATTTATCGCCATTTATCATAGCCGATAAATTATTTGGTTTATTGTTGTCTAGCAAGCACATAACTTTCTTATTCATACTTGAAGCGTATCCCAATTCATAACCAACACCCATTGAAGTAACAGATACATCGGTAATAATCACATCGCTTTCTTTTAACCAATTTATATCGGTGTTGTATATATCAGTATCTGTTTTATGTTTTTCGACTTCAAAAACATTAGCTAAACCAATATGTTCTGTTAGTACCACACCATAAGTTTGTAATTCAGTTATAATTTTAGCATATAGTTCTGCATAGTCTCTACCTCCTCTAATAGAACCTGCGAAGTAAATTTTTATTGGTTTTTTAGTCATTTTTTGCTTATGATATAGAACAAAAATTTATTAATTAATATTTTATTGTAAATTTACAGTAAATTAATTCAACATAACATGATTCATAAGTATATAAAAGAATTAGTTGAGAATAATAATAGAGTTATTATTCCTGATTTTGGAGCCTTTATGGTGCAGAGTACTGCTAATGGAAAACAAATTTCATTTAATGATTTTCTTAAGTTTAATGATGGTTTATTAATTAACCAGATTATTAAAACAGAAAAGATTAGTAAAAATGAGGCAACCGACCAAATTAAAGCATTTATAAAGGAAATTGAGAGATGTTTTGTTACTGGAAAACCATATGAGATTAAAGATGTTGGATTTTTAGTAAAAGACAATCATGGAAATATTAAGTTCGATTTAAATCCTAGTGTTGATAAAGCTACTGTTGCTGCTACCGATAATAAGCCGACTATAGTTTTAGATGAAAAGAAAGAAAAGGTAGAGCCTAAAGCAGAAAGTAAAAAACCTGCTCCAAAAACTAAGGCTCCGGTAAAACCTGTTCCAAAACCTGAAACTCAGAAAAAAGCTAAAGTAGAATCTGAAGGTATGCCGAAAAAAGAAATTGAAAAACCAAAAGTCGATAGTAAACCTGTTTTAAAGCCACAGGTACCACCAATAAAACCAGTTGCTGTTCCAGCAAGCAAGCCAGTTGCTAAGCAAAGTGCCGAAAAAATTGCTTCTTCAATTCTGGATAAAAAGAACACAACACTAGCATCTAGTAATAATTCGAAAAACACTAAACTTATTATTATAATTGCTGCTGTTGTGGTAGTACTTGGTGGAGGAACATGGGCAGTTCTTAATTTTAATTTATTAAAGGTTTTTAATAAGCCTGGACCAGTTGTTGAGGTGGTAATAATTGAGCCTGTAATTGATACGGTTCCAGAAGAAGTTGTAGATACTACTGAAGTGATAGAGGTGGAGCAACCTAAGGTTGTTGAGGAACCTGTTGTTGACTCTAATGCTAAAAGGTATTATATTGTTGCTGGTAGTTTTAAAGTAGCATCTAATGCAAACAATTACAGTCAAAAACTGAGTGGCGAAGGTTATAATTCTGAAGTAATTGAACGATCAAACGGGTATTATACAGTAAGTTATAAAACTATTTATGATTGGAATGAGGCTTTACGCGAATGGCGAACAATGCGAAATATAAATTCTGAAACCTGGATATTAGTGAGATAAATATAAAAAAAAAGCCGCTTTAGCGGCTTTTCTTATTATCAAGTTATAGGTTAAAATCCTGCAAGATATCCTAACGGAAGTCAGGTTATATTGCAGTTACTTTAGTTTATATAAATTTTCTCTTTTAAGGAAAAAACCACTAAGGCGCTATGATTCAAAGTGAAAAAAGTCCATTGGTAATATTTTTAGTGACTTTGTGGTAAAAAAATGTGCGAATATTATTCGCTTTCAAAATCTATGTATTTTCAATCCATAGTGGTTTAGTTCAATACCTTTTTAATTACTTCGTAGTATTCTTTTTCAAAATTGGGAGTAAATATATTTTTGTTTAAAGCGGTGTTTATTTGCTTTTGAGTCCAGAACTTACCTTCGTCAAGTTCATCTTTACTTAAATTAAATGAACCATTGTATTCGGTTATAAAGCAAAATACATATTCCGATTCTA
>JAUXEM010000200.1 GCA_030620515.1 Salinivirgaceae bacterium | reverse complement strand
ATGCGACTTGCCTTCGGCCCGGCGCAGACCACGTCCAAATTGCTGTAGCCATAGGATGCGTGATTCGGTTGGCCTGAGCATCATAAGGATATTTGCTAGATGGAACTATAATAGATAGTTCAAACGATAAATTTGTTGATGTATATTTAACAGATTGTATAGAAGGATTGCAAGTGGGATTAACTCTTTTTTCTTCTAATAGTAAAGGTATGCTATTTATTCCATCCTCGTTAGGATATGGTGAATTTGAAACTCCACTTGTTCCTCCTTATTCTGTTTTAGTGTATGAGGTTGAACTAAAGTCTTTTAGTAACTAGTTATCGGCATTCAATAGGCAAAGTAAATATATTTTTGTAATACATTGCTTCTTCCAATCAATATTTCATAAATAAACTCATTTAAAATGAGTCGAATAAAAGATTATTATTAATTTTATTATGTGAAATGTATATGCATTATTCATTCATAAAAGCTGATGATTATAATATATGACTACATGAATTAGAAAGTTTATTCGTATTTTTTATTTGTTTGAAATACAAGAATATATCCAGTGCATGCAAGAAAACTAAGTCTCTGACCTGCCTGAAAATAAGGCAGACGAAATTAGTAGGGTTTTATTGCGGAGATTAATTAATTCGAATTTTTGTAAAACCTGTAAATATGAAAAGTTTATTTATTGTCTTTTTTTGTTTTTTCTCCTATATTGCAAATAGCCACCCTTTACATATGTCAATCACTAATATTGATATTACAGATACTACAATAAATGTTTCTATTAAAGTTTTTGTAAAGGACATGACTCATCATATCAATAAAACAAATCAAATAGATCATGATTTTCATTACTATAAAACAAACCAAGATGGAATCAATTTAATTGATAGCTATATGCAAAATAATTTAAATCTAAAGATTGATAATAAATTTGTTGTGCTAGTATTTGAAAATATAAAATGGGAAGATGAATCACTCATTGTAAATTATAATACTAAATTGTTGACTATTAGTAATGAAATATATGTTGAAAATAAAATTTTAATGGATTGTTTTCATGATCAGAGCAATCTTATTATTTTTAACAAAAATGGTATAGAAAAAGGATTACAACTAAATAATGATAAGTGGGCTGGTACTGTAGTGTTCTGATTTGCTAAGGTGGTAATAAATAAAAATATTTTTTTAGTATCGATAGATTAAAATACTATTTTATAAGGTAGACTAAATCATTGTTTTAAAATGTGAATTAAGTGAAAAGATATATTACTCTTATTTTTGCAATGTTTATCATGTTAACTTGTTCTGCAACCCACAATAGAGCAGGTGAAATAACATATACTCAAATTTCAGCTTATACATTTGAAATAACTATTGTTACTTTCACTAATACTAAGCCTACATCTGATGGTGTTATACCTGTTAAAAGAGGTGAATTGACAGTATTATGGGGCGACAATACCTATAGTGTAGTACCATTGGAGGTGTTTTATGTATTACCCGATTATTATAATAAAAATATTTATAGAACTCAGCATACCTTTCCCGGACCAGGAACATTTGAAATTGTAGTTGAAGATCCTAATAGGAACGAGGGGGTAGAGAATATTCCGAATTCTATAGCTGTAGTATTTTCTATAAAAACGATTCTTCAAATAAACCCTTTATTAGGATTTAATAATACACCAATACTATTGAATCCACCTGTTGATAAGGGAGCTGTGCATCGAAAATTCATACATAATCCTGCAGCTTATGACCCAGATGGAGATAGTATATCATACCAATTGACTGTTTGTACAGGAGAAAATGGAGAACCAATTGCAAATTATCAACTACCTGAATCGAGTAATAAACCAATTAATATTAATGAAATAACAGGTGATTTGGTATGGGATTCTCCAGTTAAAGCAGGTATTTATAATGTAGCTTTTTTTATTGAAGAATGGAGACAGGGAGTTAAAATTGGACAGATTACAAGGGACATGCAAATTGAAGTTTATAATACTGACAATACACCTCCAATAATTGATTCTGTACACCCCATATGTGTTATTGCTGGCGATTCGTTAACTATGAATGTTACAGCTAAAGATAGTGCTGATGAGATTATTACCTTAACAGCAACTGGTGGTGTTTTTGAGGTTGATTCAGCTGCAATATTTATCTCTGAACCAAGTAAAGGATCGGTTACAGGTGTTTTGGCTTGGAATACAGAATGTTTTCACGTACGTAAAAATCCTTATAAAGTAGTGTTTAAAGCTACCGATAACAATGCAGATGTTAACTTAGTAGATCAAATTGCTACAGAGATTTCTGTTCTTGGACCACCAGTTGAGAATATTGTAACGAACGCAAGTAATAATGCAATTGTTTTAACTTGGGATGAATACCATTGCAAGCAAGCCAAAGCCTTTAATATTTATCGTAGTATTAACTATTACGATTTTAATGCCGAGGAGTGTGAAATTGGAGTACCACCTTATACAGGATATAAGAAAATTGCTACAATTGATGATATATCAGCAATGCAATTTTTAGATAATAATAATGGCCTAGGATTAAATCAAGGTTTTGAATATTGTTATATGATTACTGCAGAATTTACCGATGGTGTAGAAGGAATTGCATCGCAAGAAGTTTGTGCACAACTGGAACGAGGAACTCCAATTATTACGAATGTTAGTGTTACTAACCACGATGCCAATGTAGGCGAAATATATTTAGCATGGTCAAAGCCTATTGAATTTGACACACTACTTTTTCCCGGACCTCATAAGTATATTATAAAACGTTCTAATGATATTTGGGGTGCCAATTTTATTGTAATTGATTCACTAAATTCTCTTAATGATACCATTTATTACGATAATAAAATTAATACACTAACTCAGGCTTATTCTTATAAGATTGAAATACATAATGAAAAAGGTTTAACAGAACAACCAATGATTGCCAGTAGTGTTTATCCAGAATTATTTGGTTCAGGCAACACCATAAAAATGCAGATAATAAGTAATACGCCTTGGATTAATAATCAATATGTAATATATCGCCAAAACTCGGAAACAAATAATTTTGATAGCATTGGTACTAGTGCAACATCGGTATTTATAGATAACGAACTTGTGAATAATGAGGAGTATTGTTATCAAGTTAAGAGTATTGGTGGGTATAATCTATCAGGTATATTAAATCCTATAGTTAATAAGTCGCATAGAAACTGTGGTGTGCCCATTGACACTATACCTCCCGAGCCTGTTGTGCTGGCTGTAAAAACCGATTGTAAAATTTTTGTGAATACATTAAGTTGGGTGCCAAATAGTAATGACAACGATATAGCAAAATACTATATATATTATACACAAGATATTAACAGCAATTATATAGTTATTGATTCTGTTTTAGGAGCCGATACTTTAAATTATCAACACGTATTACTCGATTTCCCATCGGGTTGTTATGCAGTAACAGCTATTGATTCGAATAATAATGAAAGCCGTTTTTCAAATATTGTATGTGTTGATATGTGCAATTATTATGAATTGCCAAATGTATTTACTCCAAATAACGATAATATTAACGATTTTTATATACCCTTAACGCCTACTTATATTATTGATAGGTTTATATTAAGAGTTGACTTTAAGGTTTATTCAAGATGGGGTAATTTGGTATTTGAAACCAATGATATTCATTTAAATTGGAATGGAAACCATTACAAAACTGATAGGTTAGTTACACCTGGAGTGTATTATTATATTTGCGATTTAAGTGAAAAAAGAATTTCAGGAGAAGAGGAACGAAATATTGTAGGTTTTATTCACGTTTTTCATAACAATGAATCAATTCAACAAGAATAATATGATTGAAAAGAGCCAATATTTATTACTACTACTTTTATTTTGTGCATTACCTAGTATTGCACAAAACAAAGCAGATAGTAATCTATTTATTATTAAGACATTGAATTATTTAAATGATCCTACGGAAGCTATAAAGCATATTGATAATAAGATTAATAGTAGCAATAATTATGAGCTGAAAATGGAAATAGCTAATACTTACTATTTGCTTGGAGAGTTTAAAACGGCAATAAATTATTATTTAGAAGCAAATACTTTAAATGGTAAAGTCGCTAACTTTGAACTTGCAAAATGCTATGCACAGCTCGATAAAGCAGAGTTCACTTGTAAATATTTATCTAATTATTTATCAAGTAAAAATAAGTTGCCACTTAGTAGAGTTAAATCAGATAATGCTTTTGAACCTATTAGCGACACAAAAGAATGGTTAATGTTTTGGGGAACAGATTGGTATTCAAATAATGAGATTTTGTATAATGATGCTGATTATGAATATAGAATTGAAAACTATAATGAATCGATAAATATATTAGAACGTATAATTAGTAAGAGACCATCGTATCAAAATGCACATAGTTTGCTTTACCTTAATTATATGGAATTAGGTAATTTTAATGATGCATTGCAATGTATAGATTATGCAATTAAACTTAATTCTAAAAGCCATAAATTTTATTATCAAAGGAGTTATGTATTGTTTGAGTTGGATAAGCATAAAAAAGCTTTAAAAGATATTAATAATGCTATTAGTATTGATTATACCTTTATTGATTATTTTCTATTGCGTATAAATATTTATTTAAAATTGCAGCAGAATTCTCTAGCTGAAAATGAGATGATACAGCTGCTTAATTTTACTGAAAATTCAGCAATTTATAGGTTAGCAGCTAAAACGTATTATCAGAATGAGAATTACTTGGCTGCTTTAAAATACTATAATAAGTGTGTTGAGCAAAAGTCTTTTGGTCCCGATTTATATATCGACCGTGGCGATGTTTATTTAAAATGTGGACCGTATGAGTATGCCGAAAATGATTTTTCAATTGCTTTAGATTTTTTCCCAACAATGGGTGAATTATATTTTAAGAGAGCATTAGCACGAATTGAGCAAAAAAAGTATGAAGCAGCTTGTCGCGATTTAAATAAAGCAAGAAACTACGGTTTTATAAAATCGGAAGATTGGATTAAAAGGTTTTGCCAATAAAAATAAGGTTCACTACCAATTTAGTGTGTAATTTTAATAATTAGTTTTTCGCGAACCATCTGAGTAAACAGTTTCTGCAAGAAAATTCCATTTTTTTTCGACTGTCTTGCCGTCAGGCAGGTTATGCGTGCTTCAAAATTGGTCATTTACGAAAGTAAACTTTCTATTTATCAGCTTCGCAAGCCTTAAAAATTAAGCTTTTTTTTCAAAGACTGAGTTTTCTTGCAAGCACTATATAAAATAGTATTATTTGTAAGCTTTTCCACTAAATTCGTAGTAATAACAAAAATAATAAATACAAAAACTCCACATTGTTTTTTTAAAGTTCAGATAATCAACGATGTGATTTTTTTAACCATTAGAAATTATGCTTCGGTGTTAGTATTTCTTATTGTTAATCGTATATTTAACATGATTAAAAGGTAAAATGTATGGAGATACTAAATGGTGAATTATGGAAACTCATTTCTATGGAAGGATTAGATTCAAATGAGAATTATGAAATATCTAATTTTGGTAGATTAAAGAGTTACAAATCTGATACTGATGGTGTATTAGTGATTCCATCTAAAATTAAAGGTTATCCTATTTTGAATGTAAAATTGCAGAATGGGAAACGAACCACCAGATACATTCATAAAATTGTTGCTCAAGAATTTATTGAGCAGGCAAGTGAAGCTCAAACTTATGTAATTCATCATGATTTTAATAAAGAGAATAATCATGTTAGAAATCTTTCATGGGTTAATCGTGAAGAATTATTTGTACACCAAGCTAAAAATCCTAATTATAAAAAAGGTTTAATTAGGTATTCAAAGCTTTCGGAAACTGATGTTATAAGGCTTAAAAAGCAAGTGCAAAGGGGAAAGAATCCCTTATATAAAATTGCAAAAGAATTTGGAATTACACATACCCAGCTTAATAGAATACGATCTGGCGAAAACTGGGGTCATGTTAAAATAGACTAAAGAAACAATTGCTATAATGAAAGAGAAAGAAGGCTTTAATATCAGTAACCAATGGTGTTAACCAATGGCAAAAGGATGTAAATTTTTATTGTAGTACGATATATGATAAGTAAAAGTAAACATGCTCGGGGCAAGCCCACGAGGCATTAAAATTCAAAATGTCAAATTACAAAACTCAAAACAAAAAACGAGGCAAGCCTCGGGGAATTCAACCCAAAGAGATTAAATGGTATACTTGCAATGGAATTACGAAAAGTTATTACCAATGCTAATTTAAACTACAGCTCAATTCTATTACCTTGATTCCGCAACCGCTAAAGTTAAATGGTTGATAGTCACGGCGTGAGTGCTTTTTTAATAGTACTTGCTTTATCATATAAACTCCTATTAATCAACCTGACTGCCAAACAGGCAGAAAACTCACGCCGTGACTTGCGGATTT
>JAUXEM010000301.1 GCA_030620515.1 Salinivirgaceae bacterium | reverse complement strand
GGTTCATATGTTTCTCCAACAAATATCGCTGCCCAACTGAATCATAATTCACAAAAGAAAATATCTCATAATACTATCATTAAGTATTTAGATTTCCTTACTCAATCATATATTTTATATGCTGCTCCTCGCTATGATATCAAAGGAAAGGAATTACTTTCTACAAACGAAAAATATTATGTCGTTGATTTAGGCTTAAAAAACATTACAGCAACTAATAAGTATGATGCTGATTTAGGTCACAAGCTTGAAAATATAGTTTACTTTGAACTTTTAAGACGTGGAGGAAAGGTTTATGTGGGTAAACATAATGATAGAGAAATAGACTTTGTAGTGCAAAAAGCAAACAATGAAAGAGAATATTATCAGGTTGCATTTACAGTAAATGACGAAAAAACGTTTAATCGTGAGATTTCGGCATTTGACAAGATAAGAGACAACTACCCTAAGTTTCTTCTAACACTAGATTTCCGAGTAGAGCGGATAGTTACCCCTCCGCTCCCTCACAGACCCGTACGAGCGGATTTCCCACATACGGATCCTCTTAAATCGGTTTCGCTCGTTGATAACTATGATAAAGTTTTGGTTTGAAAAGTGGCATCCAGTCCTTGATAAGTTTATAAAACCTATCCCAATTCCAGACAGGCTTGCCACCTCGCCTATTCAACCATTTATGCAAAAGGTGTTTAACTTGTTCAAAATAATTATTAACCCCTTTACTATTAAAAGTAATACCGTAATAATTATAATGCCCACGCAGTTTAACATTCAATTCAGGAATAAGCTCATTCAACTTTCTATGCCTGTTATTTTTAATCCAGGCTTGTGTTTTACTAAGGGCTAATGTAAGTTTATTACTACTTGTTTTGCGTTTTAACACTAATTTACCTTTTTTACTTTTACTAAGATAATGTGTAAAACCAAGAAAATCAAAACTTATTTTACCCTCTCCCCTTTTGCTTTTAAGGACTACCTTGCCGCCCATAGCCGCCAACTTAAGCCGTAAGTAGCAGGAATATAATTGGATAAGGCATTTATGCATTAGTTTGTAAAGCAATCTACTCTTTCATGTAGTTTTGCTCTTGTATTATAAGCACTTTTTGCTGGTCAATTACTTGGGCATAGCCATAGTCGTAACAAAATTTATAGATATTGCTAGCACTTTTCCAAGTATGGGTATGATACTTAAAATCCATGCCCAATTTCGAAAGAAAATCTTTACGAACAGTTGCCTTTCCTAAAGGACATGCTTTTCTTAGCGCACTTCGATTACAACGAAGTTGCTTATTAATATCTTTAATAAAGGCTTCTTGAGAATCTTCATTTTTATTATGGTAAGCACTTTTACAATAAAGATTACAGAATTTTTTATCTCTACGCCCTTGTAACTTTTCCTGACAATACAAACAATACATTAACTCATGTGTCATGCCCAATCAATTTACAATATTTGCTATCAAATTTGCTTAAAACATTAGCTTTAGTCGTACTAATATACGTATAAAAACGAATATATACGTATATTAAACGGTTAATATATAAGTTTTCATTTAGCTTTAACCCTTATTTATATTAACGCTCATGAAGGAAAAAACTACTATTTATTTAAATAAACGCAGGCATGCAAGTCAGCACATATGGTTTGTTTTATTAATATTTGATACGAACGAAAAAATTGAAGAGCGCATAAAATTAAACGATTGGATAATTTACAATCCTTATTACGGGCATTACTGCACTGATTTTTCACAAACAAGTATTGATTTATTGCATGACTTATTTTCGGATATAGCAATGGTTAATACTCAGTTTTTAGATAGTATACCGAGTATAAAGACAAATGAGATTACTATAAGTACGGAATCGTATTTTAAGTATCCTTTAAAATCGAAAGAAAAAATTGGCGATATACTACTATTGCCATTTATATCGGACAATACTAAATTTATTATTATAAAGTATAAACCAAATGCAAAAATTACCAACTTTTTAGAACAGACAAAACTTGTAACATGGGGCAAAGAAATAAAAGCATACTTTTTTAAAGGAACAAGAACAAGCTTAATGAATTTCGTAAAAGCTACTACTCCTGTACTTAAAATAAAGTTGCATCATAAATTGCAGTTACGTGATGCTACCATAATGCAACTTATTATGGAGCAATCGTATGTAAAAACTGCAGAATACAAATCTTGCCCTTTGCCTTTTCTAAATTATTTATACTTAAAAAACTATAGTGCAAGCACAATTTTAACCTATCATTATTATGTGTTACGATTTATAAATACTTATAAGAAAACTAATATTATGGGTATTAATAAATTTGGGGCCGACCATATAAATAAGTATCATGAAATAATGACACAGGACAAAGGGTTTAGGTCAAAAACAATAAACCAGAGTATAAGTGCCATAAAACTTTATTACAAAATTATTACAGATGTTATTATTGACGATAAGCTAGTATTCAGACCAAAAAGGGAAAAAACGCTACCAGTAGTTTGGAGCAAAAAGGATGTTGCTGCGGTGTTGCAAAATGTGCCAAATTTAAAACACAAGGTATTGCTTATGATAGTTTATTCGGCAGGTTTACGGATTGGCGAAGCATTAAACTTAAAAATTAGCGATATTAATTCGGAAAGGATGCAAATAAGAATTGAGCAAGCAAAAGGTAAAAAAGACAGATACACTATTTTGGCAAAAAGTATTCTACCCTTATTACGTAAATATTACACTAAATACAAACCTACAGAATATTTATTTGAAGGACAGTTTGGAGGCAAATATTCTGATTCAAGTGCGCGCAATGTTCTAAAGGAAGCAGTTAAGCAAAGTCGTTTACCCATAACAGGTGGACTGCACACTTTGCGTCATTCATTTGCTACTCACTTGTTGGAGTCGGGAACTGATTTACGATACATACAGGGTTTATTAGGACATTCATCGAGCAAAACCACTGAGATTTATACACATATTAGCAATGCTCATTTACAATTAATAAATAGTCCGATAGATGATTTGGAAATATAACAATAATATGTATATTCGTTTAATGAATTATGTAAAAATAGACAAAAGAACAAAGCACATAAAGTGGATAAGGGCAGCTCACCACTGCTTATCTCATCGTTACCTTTTAATGAAAAAACAGCACTGCTAAACTTCAACACTTTTTATAGCCT
>JAUXEM010000312.1 GCA_030620515.1 Salinivirgaceae bacterium | reverse complement strand
TCAGTCTTTAATGCGGCCAATAAATTTCTACCGCTTCCTTTTTTCCATAACCTACGTTTTTTCTTTATCAAATCAACAATCAAAGATTCATCAATCGCCTTTTTCTCCATCTGCTTAAGGCGTTTATAATAGGCCTGTTTGCTATAGCCAAGCAAGCTACAAAGAGCTTGGGTGTTTATTTTTTGACCTTCGTACTCTTTGATAGAATAGATGGCTTGACTCCAAACTTTTTTTGTATATCAAGGTCTAATTGTTCTTCTGCAATTTCAACCATTTTTTGCCAAAGGTCGGCTCTTAGTTTTTCTCTTTTGAACTGCTCCTCCAGTTCTTTTATACGCCTATCTTTTTCTGATAATTCTTTCATTCTAAGCATTGCTTTTTTAGTGTCAAGTGACAATTTCCCTTGCCTATAATCATCATTACCACTATATTTCCGCATCCAATAGAGAACGGCACAGTTGCTTTTTATGTTGTGTATTCGACGTGCTTCCTCTTTTGTGTATTTTCCTTCAAGAACGTCTTGAAAAACTCGCCATTTAAATTCTTCTGAATAAAATCCCGGTGTTTTCTTTTTCATTTAATCCTGTTTTAAGTTGACTTATTAACAATTTTTCAGTCAACCTATTTCAGGACTATACAGATTTCATCAATGACATACTACCCGTGGGTTCACCACGGGCTATTGATTTTAGAGCCCTACAGGCTCTTTGTTAATAACATCGTTTTTTACCTAAAATACAGATTATCAGTATTTTAATTCTATCTCACTACCTGCCTTAAGGTAGACCCGAATCCGTCAGCGGGTTCATACCTGTCTGCCGCCAAGGTTTACCTTAAGGCAGGGCTCGAAATCTAACTATCTATTTATAAAAAATATAGCTATTTATTGCATTATATATGTATTTTATAGTATCATTCATTAGCATTATTCATTCAATTATTACAAATAAGTGCTAAACTAACTATTGCATATGCATTGTAAATAATACATCATAGGCAAAACTGATACATACCAGCTTAGAAATATATATTCGTCAACAAGTAATTCTGAACATAGTCTTTTACACCTTCTTCAAGGGTGTGAAATCCTTTATCGTAACCAATAGATAAAAGTTTAGACATATCAGCTTCGGTAAAATACTGATACTTGTCACGAATGTCAACAGGCGTATCAATAAATGAAATATCATCTTTTATATCCATGGCTTTAAAGGTATTCAATGTTAAGTCAAGGAAAGTTCTTCCTTTGCCAGTCCCTACATTATATAAGCCTGAGTTTTTTCTGTTATTCATTAGAAAATACATAATCTCAGCTAAATCTTTTACATAAACAAAATCGCGTGTTTGTCCTCCATCAGGAAAGTCAGGATGATGCGACTTAAACAGCTTCATTTTATTGGTGCTCTTAATTTGCTTAAAAGCATGTAAAATTACCGATGCCATTCTACCTTTATGATATTCGTTTGGTCCGTACACATTAAAGAACTTTAAGCCTGTCCAAAAGAAAGGTTGTTTTTCTTGGGCTAATGCCCATTTATCGAAATCGTTTTTCGATTCGCCATAAAGGTTTAAAGGTTTTAACTTATCTACAATTTCATGACTGTCAACATAGCCATGTTCACCCAAACCGTATGTTGCTGCCGACGATGCGTAAACCATTGGTAAACCATATTCAACACACTTATTCCATAAGTTTTTGCTGTAATCAAGATTTAAATGGTCGTATACTTCTTTTGAGAACCCAGTAGTTGCAGAACGAGCTCCCATATGGAATATGAATTGAATAAATTTATGATTCTTATCTATCCATGGCAACAATGCCTCTCTATCCACCTTATCGGTAAAAGTTTTATCTTCAAAATTCTTATTCTTTTCAGGATTAGAGAAATCGTCAACTAATACAATATCTTTAAAACCCTCGGTATTTAATTTACTTACTAAACAACTACCAATAAAACCTGCTGCTCCTGTAACTACTATCATGGTTAACTTTTTTTTGCAAATATAGCTAAACAATGAGTAATTGACAATGAGTAATTATCAATTAATAATGAATACACCTTGATTCTGCAACTATTAAAGCTAAATACTTGATAGTCACGGCGTGAGTGTTTTTTTAACCGCTTTCGTTTTATTATTATAAACTCCTATTAATCAGCAACACACACTGTGACTTACCGATTTAAGGAAAACAATCAAATTTTTCACAAAGAATACTGGATGCTAGTTGATGTTTGAATAAAACAACATCTTCAAAACCAGCAACTTGCAACCAACAATATTCCACAACTACTACAACTCTACTTTCTCATTAACTTGAGTTTGTGCGCCAATAACTGTTATTGCAACCATATTGACTATTTCGCGTACCGAAGCGCCCATTTGCAATACATTAATAGGTTTATGAATACCTAACAATATAGGTCCTATTAATTCCGATTCGCCTAATTCACCCATCATTTTATAAGCGATGTTACCTGAACTTAAATTCGGAAAAATTACTGTATTTACATTATGGTTTTCAAGTTTAGAGAATGGGAATTTACTTACTCGCAAATCATTATTAAAGGCATAATTAGCTTGCATTTCTCCATCTACTTTAAGTGAAGGATACTCTTTATGTAGATAATTAATAGCTTCGCGCACTCTTGCTGGACTGCCATCTTTTACCGAACCAAAATTCGAATAAGAAACCATTGCTACTACTGGTTCAACATTAAATTTACGAACCTCGTTTACTGTAAGTAAAGTTGTATCTATTAATGTTCTGGACGAAGGTTGGTAATTAATTGTTGTATCGGCAAAAAAGAATGTCCCCTTTTTATTCATAACAACATACATACCAGCAACATGATTCAAGCTATTGTTTGTTCCAACAATTTGTAGAGCCGGACGAAGCGTGTCGGAGTACTTTGTAGAATACCCAGCAACAAAGCCATCGGCATCACCAGCCTCAACCATCATTACACCAAAGTAGTTCGAATCTGTCATTTTCTGTCTTGCC
>JAUXEM010000259.1 GCA_030620515.1 Salinivirgaceae bacterium | reverse complement strand
TGTATATTTGAAGTTTTTAGAGTAAAAAATAACAAGAAAAATATTTTTTAGGCATATATTGTAAGATGCTGATTACGAGCACTTAATAGTAGCGTTAAATATTACGAGGAATTACTGTTGATCCATAATATTGATGAAAGAAAAATAACTGAGTTAATTATTGAATCGGAGGAGCTAAAAAGGATATTGGGCTCAATCGTAGCAAAATAAAGAGGGAAAACAAAGCAATAGTGCTTAAATCTTTTACTTTTGCCTTTTTACTTTTTACCTCTTCCTTTAAAAATCATAATAGAAATTGCTTAGTGATGTGCGTAAGCCAAATGTTATAAGACTTTGCTTATTATTGATATTTGCAGACGTTTCACTTCTATTTGTATAGTTTACATACACATTAAGATTCGTTGATGGGTTTACTAAATATGCTAACATTAAATTAAAATACTGCAACTTAACCTCTTCGAATTGACCAATGTAATTATCATATTCTTTTTCATGACTAGTATAAGGTTCCCAAATATCGTTTCCGTAATTTAAGCCATTAATGTCACTACCATGCAAGGCATAAGAATAACGACCTTCAAAAAACAGTCGTTTGTAATTATACTTTATGAAAGAAACCGATTCCCAAAAATTAGAACCTAAAGAATGTGCCAAGGCTTGATTATAATGCCCATAGTTTGAAGTAGTTTTTATGTGTGAATAGGTATAAGGCCGCACATAATTAAATTCTGTTTGAATATCGAGGTGCTTTATTTTAAATAGATCGAAGGTTTTATAACCTGCTTGTAGTCCCCATTTATTTCCCCACCAACCATTACCAGACTTAAACTCGCTCCATTTTAGCTCGTCAATCATAAACTGACCATATAGAATATGATTTTTAAGTAAGGTAATCTTTCCATTTAAACCCATTAAGGCATTGTCTGGTGAACCAACTGAAAACTCTACTGGGCGAGTAAATATTACAGGGTTAGCATAATTAATATCAAACCCACGATAACCGGTACTGTCAGCATTAGCCCATATTATTGCTTCAAAAAATGCAATGTTTAACCATTTAGTTACACTCCAATCTAAATAATGAAACGAGCCCCATTTTTTATCATGAGCCGTGCCGTAACTATAATTTGTAGATAAATCTTGAAATTGTGCCCAAAGGTTCACATATTTTATATTCCACACATCGGTAGTAATTTTAAAAAAAGGATAGTTAAATGAATTGTCGGAAAGCAAAAGAGATCGATAGCCATCGCCAAAAAAATTTTTCCCATGTCCAAACTGCAGGTTAAAATATTGGTTAGGTGAGTACGACACATAAGCCTCGGCATAAGCGTAATCTTTTGTTGTAACAGCCGAATCGCCATAAGCTTTGCCTATTCCTTGACCGGGAATAACACTTCTTCCATTCTCTACTATCCTGTCGTAGCGGTAATCATTAAAACTTGCTTGGTTCTCGTAAAAACTTGATGATACGGAGAACTTTTTACCAATAGAAGCATTTATAAGTATCCCACGAGTATTTATCCAGCTGTTTTTCTCATAAGCGGAGCCCTTATCCTTACCATATTCAAAGTTCATAAGTGGGTCTATGGTAAAAGCAAAATCGTTTTTATTGAAGAGTATTAAGCTGCGATTAAAAGCAATATCCCAAATTTTACGATTCACTTTAATGCGATACATGCTATCAATATCAACAATAGAATCTACTTGACGTAATTGAAATGGCTTTACAGAAGTGTGAAAGCGTTCATTGGCTTGGTAAACGTAACGATCGTAATGCCTGAATGTGTGGTTCTGATGAATAGAATGTGATTCCTGTCCAACAAGGTTAAAGGAAAAAGATAAAAGGAGAAAGGAGAAAAAGATAGTTTTATGCCTCGAATATGTATGTATCTGCATGTTGAAATCTATTTAGAAAAGTAAAAATAAGAATAATTGCTAAGGTAGGGTGGGTAATTACATGAATTTCGTTTTTAATAGGATAAGTAGAAATTTGTTGCTGGTTAAAATAATTAGTAATGCACAATGAGTAATGCGCCCGCCTGTTTGGCAAACAGGTTGATTAATAGCCGTTTATAATAATAAAACAAGTGCCGTTAAAAAAGCACTCACGCCGTTACTATCAAACATTTAACCTTAACAATTGCGGAATCAAGGTATTATAAAAATACATAATATCTATCCAATAATCAGAATAATAGCCATTTTATGTATAAGGTAGGCTAGGTGCTCAGCTAAAATATTTTATGTTTTCTTTTACTTGTTTCGCTCGGTGATTCTTCAAAAAAGCTTTTATAATCGGCTGCAAATTGTCACATATGCGTAAAACCAAACTTATTTGCAATTGTTGAAACAAGCTCTTTGTTTGATGGGTTTTTTAAGATATTATTTATTTCATCCATCTTTGATAAGCTAATATAGCTTTTAGGAGTAACACCAAATCTTTCTAAAAAGGCATATTCTAAGGTACGCTCACTTACATTAGCTATTTCGGTAAGTTTTAATAATGATATATTAACACCTATATTATTTTCAATATGTGTTTTGCATCTCTGTATTGCAATATCTCATTTTCTGCTGATAAGGGGAGTATTTAAAATCCTTCTTTTATCAATAAATGAGAGAATATTAAATGGCAATTTATATTCTAATTTGTATATAAAATCGGGTGAATTAATTATTGTTGCAGCTTTATGCAGCTTTGTAAATACTATTTGTAAGTAGCTGTGCATATAATGTATAAACTCAATATTTATTGGGAAAACTTTTTCTGAATCATCAAGTTTATTTTCTAAATTATTGAATCGGAATTGTTCAATTAAGCTATATAAATGGTTTTCTTCAATACTTATAATATATACATCTAACGAGCTATACGAGACAAGATCGATTATACCCTTTCTTTGAAAAAGCAATAAACTGCTACTATAAAGTTTTCTATTTAACCAGTAATACGACTGATACTGATTTGCTGGTATAACAAAAGTTCGATATCCCTGTGGGCATAATCCATTTTGATCGAATGAACCATTTAACTGTGTTCGTACTATTTGCACAACCCCAATATCTATTAAAGAATTATGACCAAAAAATTTACCACACTAATTTTTTTGTGATCCAAATTCCATTTCTCAACATCGCTGCTGTATGTCTCAAAATCAGAATAATTTTTTGAAAAATAAATATTGCTAGGGTTTGACATAAAGCAAAGCTAGTAAATTCTGTAATAGTGAAAATAGAAAACCAATTTTTTGCGGATTATTGATAGTTGCTTGTGTGCACTAAACAAAATAGGCAAATTTGTGTTTCCATAATTCATTACAATGTCCAAATTTTAGAATTTAACATGAAAACAAGTTTTCTTATTTGCGCAATAGGCGTTTTATTAATAACCGTTTCTTGCAAAAACCAACAAGCAAAGAACGAAACAGTACAAAATACGATTGCTGAAAGTATAAAAGATGAAGTAGTTCAAATTTTTCCTGACTTACGTAGTTCATCGCGTTTAGCCGATGTCATGAATCAGGTTGATGCTAAATACCATGCCGATATACCTAATACATTTAACAACACTGAAAAATACACAGAAGATGTAAAAAAAGCAGCCGCTAATTTAGGTGTTTACATGGCCGATTTTATGTACACCATATCAACAGCAGGTTATAATGAGACAAGTAAAAGTTATGATTTGGTAGTGAAAATGGCCGTCAATATTGGCTTACGAGATGTTTTCCCAAATTTTATACGCGAACGATTACATGGTGGTAATTTATCTGCCGACTCTGTAGTTATGCTACTCGATAAAGCTTTTAGTGAAAGTGAAATCAATTTGTCAGATGCACATAAAAAAGAAATTTTTGCTGCCATAATATTGGGTAATTATATTGAGAAACTTCATATAACTTCAGAATTGATATTAAAGCCTACGCAAGCAGATTTACCTGCCGAAGTTTCGGCACAGCTAAAACGAAAACTTTTATTGTTTATGGTTCAACAACGTAAGCCGCTCGAAGTTCTTTTGAAATTAGTGAGCGAATCTACTTACAATTTGGGCGATGTTTTAGTAATTGATGATATTAACGAATTAATATTAAGATACAAAGAGTTGGAAGACAATAAAGAAAATCTATTAAAACTTGATTCACCAAGTATGATTAATGCAACTGAGATTGTTGCTATACAGAATCAAATAAATAAAATTAGAACAAGAATAATTGCCTAAAAAGTTTAAATAAATTACAAATTAAAATTAAATGTTTATGAGAAAAATTATTTTACTACTAGTAGCTAGTTTCGTTCTAGTGGGCTTAGGGCTTAATGCACAAGAAAAAATTGTGCATGATGCTGAGTATTACTAACTGAAGTTTCGCACTTTGCACTAAGCTACCCTTTTAGAAAGGCTTAGGGACTTGTTCTGATTTTCAATAAAATTAAGCTCTTCGCTGTAACTAATTAATCTACTAATAGTTACC
>JAUXEM010000081.1 GCA_030620515.1 Salinivirgaceae bacterium | reverse complement strand
GAAAACAGTCATTCACAAAAGTGAACTCATTGATTTTCAAAACTTCGAAAGCCTTGTCTTTGACGTTTTTTGCTAAAGACATTCAAAAACAAGGAGTTTTCTTGCTGACACTAGTTACATGCAATTGCTCAATATGGGTACTATTCATCTTCGGCAAACATAGGATCCCATGGAGGAAGCATTATAGGTTTCTGATTTAATAGCTTTAGTGTTGCTTCATCAATAAATTCTTTTTTAACCACAACTCTAAACATATATTCGTTAAACCACTCATCAGTAAATGTCAAATAACCATTGTGTCCGCTACTTGTACCCCAACTATTTTCAAATTGCCAAAGTGTTGGTTTTTCATTTTCATCAACATCCACAGCAATTAATGCCATGCCATGCGACGATCCGCTTTCAAAAGACTGAATTCTTTGTGTCTTATTCATCCCAAACTCAACACCATAAATAGATTCGAAGTCGTAATTATCAATATCGCTATAACCTAAATCACCATTCATCTGCTTACCTACATCACAAGATGCATACATGGCTTTGTTGTTTTTAATACTTTCAATGGCAAATTTTTTAATTTCGGTGTTAGTTAAATTTAGGTAAGTCCAATTTATTCCTTCCATTACATTTCTGTCGTACTCAATTTCATACATTTTGTTGAACTCGCGTGTTGGATCGTTCATTAGCATTACATATTCAGTAAAGTCTATTTCGCCAAGCACTTCTGTCATGAAAGATTTTGGTGTGTATGTTGTTTTCGCTCCAAGCTTATTGTCTTTGTCAACAAAGCGGTAAGTAAATTCGGTTGGTGGTTCGCCTAAATTAATAGCAAGCATTCTGTAAATATCTCCAAGCATTTCAAATTTCTTTGATTCAAGCTCTTTGTATTTAGTGTTTTTTGCATGCATGTCTCTCAATACTAAACCATCTTCACGCAATTTTCTGTTAATTAATTTTATCATCCAACGAGTGTTTTCGCTTGAATAGGTTTCTGGCATCATTTCTTTTGGTATAACGCCATACTTATCGGCTAAATTGGTGAAAGAGTTCCATACGCCACCATCGTTAATAGGGCTTTTGAAAAGACGTTCAACATATTTATTGCTTGTTGCTTGGTCAGCGTATTTTATTTGGGTTTCCAAGTAAAGATTTGCTTTTTCAAAAATATCCCAGAAATAGAGATAGTTGTGAGAGAACTCAAATTCTGATAATTTATATTTGTCAATTACCATTGGACGTAATACGTTCATGCTGGTGAACATCCAACAGCGTCCTGAGCTTTTTTGATTTGAGATGCCTTTAACTTCAACCTTGTAAGTGAAATTATGATCGATTGCACTAAGGTTGTTTCGATTTAGTGTCACTTTTTTTATTTCGTTATTCGTTAAGGCATTAGTAGCAGCTTTTGTTGCAGCGTCGTTTTTGTTATACGATTTTTTAATCTGCTGAAGCTGGTCCATTGAAACGTTTCCTTGTTGAGCAATAGTAATACCGCAAAACAATAGGAAAGTAATTGTTAAAATATTTTTCATAAATGTTTTTTTAATTGAAGGACAAATTTAACAATTAAAGTTTGCAGTAGTGCTTTAATAAATATGTTGTTGGGTAATGAAAGGAGTAATTACATTTCTGTATAGAGTGTTTTTTATAGTTTTTAAACAAAAAATGCTTCTTAAAATTATTACATGAATGAAAGCTGTTTTAAGGTTTTTGGTTGTTAAAAAAAACTTTACTTTTGTGGCTTAATAAAAAACAAGAGGAGATGAATATTTCGTACAACTGGTTAAAGAATTACTTAGATATAGATATTGAACCTGATAAGCTTTCAGAAATACTAACTAATACAGGATTGGAAGTTGGTGGTGTTGAGGAATTTGAATCGATAAAAGGTGGATTAGAAGGCTTAGTAATAGGAAAGGTAGAATCTTGTGAAAAGCATCCAAACTCAGATCATTTAAGTTTAACTACTGTTAATGTTGGGCAAGCTGAATTGCTGCCAATTGTATGTGGTGCTCCCAATGTAGCACAAGGGCAAAAAGTTGTAGTAGCTACTGTTGGTACAACATTATATAATGGAGATGAAAGCTTTTTAATAAAAAAATCGAAAATTCGTGGAGAGCTTTCTTTGGGAATGATATGTGCCGAAGATGAAATTGGAGTTGGAGTTTCTCACGATGGTATAATGGTTTTACCTAGTGATGCACAGATTGGAGCATTGGCAAAAGATTATTTTTCTATTGAAAAAGATATAGTTTTTGAAATAGATTTAACACCAAATAGAATAGATGGTGCTTCACATATTGGTGTTGCTCGTGATGTTGCCGCCTTTTTAAAACAAACTGCAGATATTGATATAATAGTACCAAATGTTGATTTGTTTAGTAAAGACAATGATACATTAAAGATAGATGTTGTTGTTGAGAATACTGAAGTTTGCCCCCGATACGTTGGTGTAACATTAACTGATATAAAAGTAGAGTCGTCGCCAGAATGGCTGCAAAACCGATTGAAAGCCATTGGCTTAAGCCCAATAAATAATATTGTTGATATAACTAATTTTGTGCTACACGAGGTAGGTCAGCCATTGCATGCTTTTGATGCATCAAAAATAAAAGGAAATAGAGTGGTGGTTAAAACTATGCCTAATAAAACGCCTTTTACCACTTTAGATGAGGAAAAGAGAGAATTGCATAGCGACGATTTAATGATATGTAATGCAGAAGATGGAATGTGCATTGCTGGTGTTTTTGGAGGTGCCGAATCTGGAGTTACTAATGAGACTACCAGTATATTTCTGGAAAGTGCTTGTTTTCATCCTGTGTCAGTTCGTAAAACGGCTCGTCGTCATGGTTTAAATACCGATGCCTCTTTCAGATTCGAGCGTGGTGTTGATCCTAATATTACAGTGTATGCTTTAAAAAGAGCTGCTCTTTTAATAAAAGAAATTGCCGGTGCTAAAATAAGCTCCGATATTGTAGATGTTTATCCGGAACCAGTTGCTCCTTTCGAAGTTGAACTTAGATTAAAACAAGTTACTAGATTAATAGGAGAGGAGTTGGCAAAAGAAAAAGTAATTGGAATTTTGGAAGCGCTTGAAATAGAGATACATGAAGATAAAGGAGAGGTTTTATCGCTGCGTATTCCTCCTTATAGGGTTGATGTAAATAGAGAGGTTGATGTAATTGAGGAAATATTACGAATATATGGATATAATACCGTTCCAATATACGATACCGTAAATTCAACATTAGCTTATGAACGTAAGCCAAATAAAAATCTTTTACAAAATTTAGTATCAGAACAACTAAGCAGCAATGGGTTTAACGAAATGATGGCTAATTCATTAACCAAGCAAAGTTATTATAATGAAGATGGATTTTATAGTTCAGGGTCTACTGTTAAAATTTTTAATCCTTTAAGTCAGGATTTAAATGGAATGCGTCAGACGCTTATGTTTGGGGTGTTAGAGGCTGTTATTTTTAATAGCAATAGACAAAATAGCACTCTAAAACTCTATGAATTTGGTAATTGTTATAATTATAATGGGGACAGTAAAGATGATAATCCATTAAAGAAATACACGCAAAAGGAAAAATTAGCTCTTGCTGTTACCGGTAATAGTACAAATGAATCATGGGGTGTTGAAACAAAAGGCGTTAGCTTTTCATTCTTAAAAGCACAAGTTGAAAATGTTTTATCGAGGGTAGGAGTTGATATTAATAAGCTAGAGCAGAAAGTAACTTCTTGCGATTTATATAAAGAAGCACTTGTTTTATCTTTAAATGATAAGGAAATTGCTGTTGTTGGTGCAATAAATAAATCTACATTAAAACAATTTGATATTAAGCAAGATGTGTATTTTGCTGAGTTAAATTGGGGCGATATTTTAAAAGGTATACGGAACCATAAAGTGCAGTTTGTTGAACTTTCTAAGTACCCTGAAGTTAGAAGAGACCTTTCTTTATTGCTAGATTGCTCCGTTTCATTTAATACAATTAAGGATATTGCATTTAAAGTAGAAAAGAAATTGCTTAAGGCTGTATCTTTATTCGATGTTTATGAAGGTAAGAATCTTGGAGAAAATAAAAAATCATATGCTGTGAGCTTTATGCTTCAAGATGAGACTAAAACACTTAAAGATAAGCAGATTGATAAGATTATGAATAAAATGATTAGTGTACTTAAAGAGGAGTTAAATGCACAAATTCGTTAAATAAGTTTGGCTATATGATTTTGCAATCAAAATTATCTAGCCGAACTAATTCCGAACAGTAGTCGAGGGATATTAAGGATTATACCCACCTGTCCATTTCACAGGTGATAAGTTGGTGCTTATATAAAATAGAATATTCCATTAAGATAATTCGTAAGTTTGCTGTGATGAGTTTCATTTAAAATTTTACCAATGCACAATATGATTGAGATTATCCAAGGTGATATTACTAAATTAGAAGTTGATGCGATTGTTAATGCAGCCAACAATTCGTTGTTAGGTGGAGGTGGAGTTGATGGTGCTATACATCGAGTTGCAGGAATAGAACTATTGGAAGAGTGTAAGCTACTTTATGGGTGTAATACCGGAGAAGCAAAAATTACTAATGGGTATAATTTAGCTGCCAAACATGTTATTCATACAGTAGGACCGATTTGGAAAGGTGGGTTGGATAATGAACAGATACTCTTGGAAAACTGCTATATAAATTCAATGCGATTAGCTTTTGAGAATAATTGCAAAAGCATTGCTTTCCCAGCAATTAGTACTGGTGTTTATCGTTTTCCTAAAGAGCAGGCTGCAGATATTGCAAAACATACCATACAAAATATACTTAAAGAAAAAAATAGCCTAGAGAAAGTTATTTTTGCTATATTTGACTTAGAGAATTACGATATTTATTCTCATTTGTTTAAAGGGTAAAAATAAACATATAGTACACTTTGGGATATTTAAAAAAAGAAGGCAACGAAGATAGTCCAGATATATTATTGGATGCCGAGCTAGCTATTTTTCAAATTATTGGGAATTCTACACCGGAGGATGTTAATTTAGTTTACGACCCTCTTTTTGAGTGGTTAGAGATTAATGGCAAGGAGTTGGATAATTGCCAGTGCAAATTGTTTTTTCGTTATTTAAGTTCATCTTCTCATCATAAGGTATTTAATGTGTTGCGAATGTTAAATGAAATGTACAATAGTGGAAAAAAAATATCTGTTGAATGGGCATACGAAAAAATAGATGATGATATGCTACGTTTAGGTCTTGATTTTGCCTCAATTCTTGAAATACCTTTCGAATTTAGTCCACGCGATTAATTTTCATACTAACTGCAACAGTTCGTTAAAATTTATATATAGCTGATAATGAGTACATTGTACAAAATTTCAAACTCTGTCTAACATGCACATTATCAGCATGTTATTTTCGTCCCACTGCCTGCCCGTATGTCAGCCTGCCTGGCGCCAAGGCAGCTCTCAAAATATAACGCTCTATTAAAATGACTATACTTATAATAATTATTGCTTCCGTATTTTCAGTTGTGGCTTTTCAGCAACCAGAATTAATGTACAGGTATAATTTTAATGCCTATCAAGTGTACCATAGAAAGCAATGGTATAGAGTGTTTACACATGCATTTTTGCATGCAAATTGGGAACATCTTATTATTAATATGATCGTTTTGTTCTCATTTGGAACTAGTTTATGGCGATATTTCTATATTTATTTTGGGAAAAATCTATTAGCGCTTTATTTAGGTTTGTATATTGGAGGAATTATTATTTCTACAATTTTCACACTAATAAAACAAAAGGATAATTCTAATTATAATGCTGTAGGTGCTTCAGGGGCAGTTTCGGCTGTTGTTTTTGCTTGTATATTTTTTGCTCCTATGCATAAGATACTGTTTTTTGGAATTGTTCCTGTTCCAGGTATTTTATTTGGTGTAATTTATTTAGGATACTCTTATTATATGAGTAAACGAAATGTTGATAATATTGGACATGATGCACACTTTTGGGGTGCTGTTTATGGCTTTGTTTATCCTATATTGCTAAAACCTTCTTTGTTATCTAATTTTTTCAATCAACTTTTTTAGAACCATGCGAAAAGTATTATTTTTAGATAGAGATGGAGTAATTAATAGTGATGTTGGTCATTATTATATCTACAAAAAAAAAGACTTTGTTTTAAATGATGGTGTTGTTGAGGCTATGCTACTTGCAATTAAAAATGGCTTTGAAATTATTGTAATAACAAATCAGGGTGGAATTGCTAAAGGTGAATATTCAAAGACTGAAGTGCAAAAAGTACATGATTACTTAATAGAAATTTTAAAAGAAAAGGGAATAAGCATTTTAGATATATATTATTGTCCTCATCATAATAAAATTGAGAAATGCATTTGTCGAAAACCAAGTGGATTAATGATTGAAAAAGCCATAAGTCGTTATAACGTTAATAAGGAACTTTCATTTCTGATTGGTGATAATAATAAAGATGTAGAAGCAGGTAATGATGCTGGTATTAAAGGTTATCTGATAAGCTCTAATGAAAATATATTGCCACTTGCAAATCTCTTATTGAATGAGTAGTAAGTACAATATAATATCTTTTAATGGTGATTATATTCAGCGTTTAGATTTAAATATAAGTCTGGATAATAGGGGCTTTAGGTATGGTGATGGATTGTTTGAAACCATGCATGCAAATGGACTTGAAGTTCAATTTTTGTTAGAGCATATTAAAAGAATTATTAAAGGAGCTAAAATCCTAAAAATAATACTTCCAAGCAATTTTACTTTTGAATATTTAAGTGAGCATATAAATGGTTTGCTAAACCGTTGTAAATTATATCAGGGAGCAAGGGTTCGTATATATATAGTTAGACAAGAAGGTGGATTGTATATTCCAAAATCGAATAGTGCTGATGTAACTATCGAAGCTAGTTATTTGAGTAAAGGACCATATGAATTGAATGCTGATGGACTTGTTGTGGGAGTATTTAAAGATACTCCAAGAGTAAAGCTTCCATTTGGTGAATTTAAATCCTTAAATGCCTTACCATTTGTATTGGCTGGAGTTTATGCCAGTGAGAATAAATTTAATGACGTACTACTTGTTGATAATAATGGTTTTATTGTAGAAGCTACATCGTCTAATTTGTTTTGTGTTAACAATAAAGAAGTTTATACGCCTGCTCTCAACACTGGTTGTGTTAATGGTATAATGCGTGCTAAAGTTATTGAAATATCAAATTCTTTGGGGTTTAAGGTAATTGAAAAGGATAATATTACTGAAGATAATTTACTTGAAATGGACGAGTTGTTTTTAACGAATGCTGTTTCGGGAATAAAATGGGTTGCAGGCTTAAATAATCGACGATATTATAAACGATATTCAATGAAGATATTGCAAGAATTAAATAGGGTAGCCTTTAGTTCATCCCTGGGTTAACTGGCGAATTTGCCCATAGCGAATAGGATTCTCCCTTTTTATCAAGTATTTCTTTCCAAATATTTGTATTTCTTTCCATTATGTTGGTAGGGGCTATGTCTGAAACAATCCAAAACTTATCTTCAATTTCTTCGAGTATTTGTTCTGGTGCCCATCCGCTGTAGCCAAGGAAGAATTTTATTTCGTCAACTTTTATCTTGTTGGTTTCTATCATTTCCTTAAGTAAGTCAAATTCACCACCCCAATATATATTATCTACAACATGAGTACTTTCTGGAAGAAGGTCAATGCGCGTGTGTAAGTAATGGATAGTGTCTGGATTTACAGGTCCTCCAATATAGCACTGAGCATCAAAAACAGGAAACTCTGGAAATAGTTCATTAATCTTTAATTCAACAGGTTTATTAATAATGTAACCCAAAGTTCCATCTTTCTGATCGTGTTCAGTAATTAGCACCACTGAGCGTCCAAAATAGGAGTCGGGAGAAAAAGGCTCAGAGATTAAGCATTTCCCTTTTTCCAACTTTGCTAAGTTGTGATCAATATTGAATAAGTTAAGATTTATTCCCATAGAATTATACTTATAATACCAATTGTAAATTTAAAGATTTATTTTCAGAAGCTTAAATGAACAGTCGTTTTTTTTGATGAAGCTACTAATAAATTAGTTAATTAGAGCCACTTATAAATATAAGAGTTTGTTCTATAAAGTCTCTGGTTTATTAAAAAAAATTGTTTTTTATTTTTAATAATCACATAATTCAGTCTGTAGTAGGTAGTAAATTAAGTGCTAACACAGGCTGCAGACTTTTGACTGAAGGCTTTTGTAAAATATTGAATTATTTTCAAATAAGAAATATATTGAAAAAAGGCGACTTTGTGGATAGGCACTAATTAGTCTGCTTTAAGATGCATATTAATCCAAAATATCCAAAGAAATAAAATTGTTGTGTACATTAAAATAGGAGTAGAAATATCATGAACCAATTCTGTGGCATTAGGATTTAAATATTGACTAATACTAATTATAGCACCTCTTAATGCATTTACAAATACCAATATGCTTATGCCAAGAGGGATATACCATAGCTTGCGGTAGATATTTCCAAAATAGAGGATTATAAAAGATATAAAAAGCATAATGTGCCTTATACCTAAACAAGCATATTCAAGACGGATTCCAGGGTGTCCATAAATTCGTAATATCTTACCTTCCGACCAGGTTTCAAATCCAATAATATTAAGCATAAACTCGCTTAACCAAATTGTTAATTTCAGCAGATAAAGGTCGATATTTGTGTTTTTAATGATAGTTGAAAAGAATGGAAAATCATTAAATAGCACTGTTACTATCCAGGCTAAAAAAAAAGATAAAAAAAAGCGTAGAAAACTACGCTTTATGTTTATTGAAATTTTATTATAAAGTTCAATTATTTTACTCATTTAAAAATTCATTCTTTATTTTTTTACCCCAAAACAAAAGGCTTCCTACAATAAGAATTCCAATACCACCATTTATTGGAGATTCCCAGTCTGGATCTGGCACACCTAGTTGTGGATCAGGTGGCGGGTCCTTATCTTTTGAAAAAGATTTATTATGAAAGTTGCCTTTTCCTTTAAGATCTTTTTTGTTTTGTTTTGTTTGCCCATTACATATTATTGAAATTGAGAGCCCAATAATAATAAAGGAAAATAATTTTATATACTTTTTCATTTTCATGTTTTCGCAACAAAAATAGACTTTTTTTGTAAAATTTTCTTTGTTTTTAAATATTTATTGACACAAATGCGAGTTGTAAATTAACTAAAATATTTAATTCTCTTTAATTAATAACTCTATTTGCTTTGTATTGTTTTGTATGAACTCTATATAGTAAACTCCGTTCTCGGAATCTGACAAATTAAGTATTCCACTAGAAATGAATTCGCCTTTTTTTACTATAGAGCCCAAACTGTTATATACAGTATACTTACAATTGTCAGAATTTGATTCTAATTTAATAATTCCGTTAGTTGGATTTGGATAAAACTTGATCTGTTTTTCGGCCGCAGTCGTTTCAATGCTTGTGCGATTGTAAACTGTAATACTAATTTCCCCAAATACACCAGAACCATCATTTGCTGTAGCTTTTATGGTTGCAATGCCATCGTTAATTGCAGATAAAACACCAGTGTTACTGTCAATAGATGCAATGCTTGAGTTATTAACACTCCATGTTACTGTTTTGTTACTTGCGTTAGTTGGTTCAGTTTGGGCACTCAATTGTGAGGTGGTATTAACTTCAATAGAATCGTTTACAAGGTCAGTTGAAATGCTAATTGATTCCATTTCAATTATTTTTGGAAAAATAATTAACTCAAATCTTGTACTATCGTCATTATCGCTTGTTGTGAAAGAATAGTCTTGGTATAACAGATTTGTTTCCTTTTTACTAATTCTATCATATATAAAAATGTCAACATTATCAGGTATCTTGTCAAGATTACTTAAGGAAAAGGTTAGTTGAGTTGAAATTCCTTTTTTTACCCCAAGCCAATAGCTAAATCCCTTACTTGTTATGCTATTAACGGTATCTAATGAATAGGAATTTACACTTATCATTGTACTGTCTTTCAAATATGAATATACTTCAGGAACGGAATCATTAGAGCCTAAAAGTTTATATCCATCATACTCAGAATCAAACTTTTCAGTGGCATTTTCCACGTATGCAAAATAACTCTTTGAACTATGTTTTTCACTTGCTACTACAAGCGAAATTATTTTGGAGTTATTTGTTTTTTGTTCTGATTTATAGCTTACTGAGTTTGTGGTTTGCATAGCATCAGTAAAAGTGACTGAGCCTGTTGCACTATGAGCATGCACGAAAAAGCCTTGCATTGGAGCAATATGTTTTGCTTCCTCATCACCTCCTGATCCTATAACATACGTATGTGTTGTGCCGTTTTCTAATACATAAATAGATGCGTCAATGTTAGTTCTGTCAAAACCACTACTAGACATGTCAATAGATGATGGATATGGGTTTCCAACTAGGTTCCAGCCATCATCCGATTCTTGATTAGAATCTTGATCGCCACTATTTGTCAGGTTGCTAACTATAACCTCTCCTTTGTTGAAAGTGCCACTCAAAGAGATTAAAGTGGGTGCATTCATTCTGTTTAACTCATAACCTTGCCCTGCATTGAATTCTGTAGTATTATTTCTAATTCGAACCCAAGCACTTGTTGGTTCATTAAAATATGCAATGTAATACGATTCCCAATCAGGAACTGTAGCACCGCCTACTGCAGAACTGAAATAGTGCCAAGTTTGATCGCTAATGTATCTTTGCGTAGTCGAAGTTCCAGTTACATTGAGAGTCCCATATTCATGAATAGTGCCTGGCATTCCAGTATTGCTAGGCGACTCTAATAGCGCATTCCCAGTAGCGTTTAAGGTTGCCCCATCCGTAATAGTTAGTGAAGCTCCAGCTTTTATAGTTAAATCTTTGCAATAAAAAGTGCTGCTTGAAATGTTTGGCATATTTGCTACGCCTGAAGGTATTGCTACATCTGTATTGTTACTAGGAACAATACTAGAACTCCAATTAGAACCAGAATTCCAATTAGTGGTTGTCCCAATCCAATTTGCAGGCCCAGTAGTTGTTGTAGACTTAGGGTTGGTTGCGCTGGTTGTGGAGTTGTAAAGGGTGTTAGTGGTAGAGTTATTATACTCATAAGCCCTAAAATAGTAACGTGTGCCCGATTCTAATCCTTCGATATTTACGGTGCCACTTGTAGGCGTGTTGCCGTTATAAACAACAAATTCACCTGTTTGAGTTGAAATTTCAGGTGCCGAACCTATATTATTGTTTGCACCAGTATATTCGTTGCCATTTAAATCGGAATCGGTTGAATTTATAGAGTTTGTTTGTTTTGCAATAATTATCATATAGTCTCCATTGCCCCTATCAAAGCTTACTTGTATGCTGTTGTCACTAATAGTGCCAAAGGAAATATTAGAGGCTTGAGTTGTTGGTTTTTCTTTTGGTAGAGTAAATGACAATACAGGAAGTCCTTGAAAAGGATAATTGCTATAATCAGTGGATACAGTAAGCTTGTAATAATAGATTACTCCTATAGTAAGACTGGCTTTTTTTATAGTATGTGAAACGACTCCACTTGCTGTGTGATGAGTAGAAATGGTAGTTCCATCAGTACAGTCAGTGGTTGTGCCATATTCAAATCTAGCTAAATAATTTGCATCGTGAGTAACGTTACCATATAGTGCAACATTATCTGATTCTAAAACATAAGCGCCAGTTGTTACTGTTTGACTAATGCTGTTAATCGCAAATATTGCAAATGCAAGAATAAATATAAACCTTTTCATATATTATTAAGTATTATTTTCATGAAACTATAACAAAAGAGTTCAAATATAGTTCAAAAAACATACATAATATAGGGGAGGTGTTCTTTTTTGATAAAATAGTAAAAACATGTGATGAAAAATGCCGATAAATTATTTCATTTATCTGATTATTGTTGAGCGTAAAAATTTAGTATGTTTGTATCTTCAAATATCCTCGTGAATCCAAATATTATGATTGTGAAAAAAGCTTTAATATTTTTATTTTTTGTAGCTGTATTACTACTTGAATTTGGTTGTACACATTATAAAAACATTGTGTACATGCAAGATCGTTACGAAGTTAAAGACACTGCTATACAGGCTATTCCAATTAAGGAGAGTAATAATATTGTATTGCAAACCGGAGATAATCTATATATAAATCTTTATGGAGCTGATTTGGGTCAGTTCGATGTGTTTAATAAACAAACTTTTGTTAATCCAAACTATACGGAATATTCGCTGTACATGCAAGGTTATATAATTGACGAAGATGGATATGTTGAAATACCCGTTGTGCATAAAATAAAAGTAGAAGGATTAACATTGACAGAGGCTCAGCAAGCAATTCAAAAAAAACTAGACGAATATATTGTTGACGTTATAGCTGAGGTTCGGTTGTTAAGTTTTCAAATAACCGTATTAGGCGAAGTTAGAAGACCAGGGACATATACTTTTTTGAAACGAAATATTTCCATTTTAGATGCTCTTGGAAAATCAGGAGATATTTTAGATTTTGGGGATAGAAGAAATGTTTTGGTAGTTCGAAAAAAAGGAGAAACCACAGAAACCTTTGAGTTAGATATGACTTCATCTGATTTTTTTCAAAGCTCTTTCTATTGGTTAGAACCAAACGATGTGGTTTATGTAAAGCCATTAAGGGCTAAAATGATTACTGTAAATTCCTCTACTATTTCAATTGTGTTGGCTAGTTTAACAACCCTAATTTTACTTTTAACCTACATTCAATAATAAGCATGGCTGAATTTGATGATATTATACAAGAAGAAACAATTGATGTAAAGAAATACATTGTAAAAATTCTTGCAAATTGGTATTGGTTTGCACTCACACTAATTTTGGCTGTATCTGCAGCGTATTTAATTAATAGGTATACTGATCCTGTTTATCGAGTTTCGGCTTCAATTTTAATTCGTGAGGACAATACAAACTCCTATATGAATGATGAAATGATACCCGGCTTAGATTTGTTTAAACAAGGAGTTAATCTTCAAAATCAGATAGGAATTTTAAGATCATACGATCTGAATAAAAAAGTTATTCAAGAACTAGATTTTGGAATAACTTATTATGGAATTGGAAGAATAAGAGAACCTGAATTGTATAGACCAGCCAGATTACAGGTTAATATTGATACAGCCCACTATCAAGAATATGGAGTGCCCATTTATGTTTCAGTTAATTCGGCTGAGCAGCTAGATATATTTATTGAAGGAGAAGATGGTATAGATACCACTGTAAATTATGGAGACCGAATAGAGAATGATTATTTTAGTTTTAATATTACCATACGCGAGCCTGAGTATTTTTACAATACAGATAAAGAGGATTATTATTTTGTAATTAACAATATAAATGATTTAACCAATTCATATAGAAGTAAGTTGGGTTTAAGCTTTTTAGATGAGGAATCAAGTATTTTGAGTCTTTCGGTACAGGGTTATGTTCCAAGTAAAGAGGTTAATTACTTAAATAAGTTGGCAGAAGTTTTTATTCGATCTGGATTAGAAGATAAAAATAGAATAGCTCAAAGAACCATTGGTTTTATAGACGAACAGATTAGAGGAGTTATAGATTCACTTAATGTTACGGAAGGTCGATTACAAAGATTTAGAGAAGAAAATAAAATTATTGATTTAACTCAAGAAGGCAGAAGTTTATATGATCAGTATGAAGAGTTGGAGAATAGTAGAGCTACATTGGTTGTTGAATCGAAATATTATAATTATTTAGCTAATTACTTAATTAGCAAAATGGATGCAAATGATATTATTGTGCCTACATCAGTTGGAATTCGCGATCAGATTTTAGTAAATACAATTCTACAATTAAACAATCTGAACCAACAGCGCTTAGGTGTGAAAATGGGATCATTAAAATCGAATCCAAGGCTCGACTTAATAGATTCGCAGATTCAAGAGTTGAAGAATAATTTAATAGAGAATGTTGATAATTTAACCAAAACCAATGAAATTACACTTAATGATTTAAGTGGGCGTATCGAAAAATTAAATATTGAGATTCAGAAATTACCATATAACGAACGTAGGCTTATTAGCATACAACGGAAATTTGATTTAAACGATCAGATTTATACTTACTTGCTTGAGAAAAGAGCTGAAACGGGTATTATGCAAGCTTCAAATATTCCAGATGCGAATGTTTTAGATAGGGCAAGAAATGAATTGGCATATAAAGTATCGCCAAGAAATAAGCTTAATTATTTAATAGCTTTGGTAATAGGTGGATTGATTCCATTTATAATAATAATTTTACGCGATTACTTTAATCGTAAAATATTATCTCGCAAAGATATTGAAGGCAAAACAAATGCTCCTGTTCTTGGCGTGGTTGGTCATAATAATCAGGAAACTGATTTAGTAGTTTTAGATAGTCCAAAATCATCTTTAAGTGAGTCTTTTAGAACAATAAAAACAAATTTGCAATATTTGCTTGTTGAAAAGGGACCAAAGATTATTACAGTTACATCAACCGTTAGTGGCGAAGGCAAAACATTTTGTTCAATAAATTTAGCTTCAATTATTGCCCAATCTGATAAAAAAACTTTACTTGTAGGAATGGACTTAAGGAAGCCTAAATTGCATAAACATTTTAATATTGATAATTCAACTGGGCTTAGTACTTATCTGATTGGGAATAAGAGTTTAGAGGAGATCGTACTTAAAACAAGTATTGATAATCTTGATATTATTGCATCGGGACCCGTTCCACCTAATCCGGCAGCCTTATTAGAAACAAAAGCACTTGATGACCTTTTAGTTTATGCTCGTGATAAGTATGATTTTATTATTGTTGATACTCCGCCAATTGCTTTAGTTTCGGATGCCTTGCTTTTTGCTAAACATTCAGACATAAATATTTTTGTTATAAGACAAAATTATTCTCATACCGACGTGCTCGATTTAATAAATGAATTGAATCAAAACGAAAGTATTCCTGATTTTAATATTTTAGTGAATGATGTTAAAGTGCCAAAGTATTATGGTAATTATGGCTACGGATATGGCTACGGATATGGCTACGGCTACGGTCAGGGCTATTACGATGATGAAAAAACGGATGGGAATGATTCTATATTATTGAGGATACTAAAAAGAATTGGTTTAAAGAAGTAAAAACTTAAAAATGAGAAGGTTACTGGCTTTTGCTTTCCTGTTTATTTTGTTTTGCAAACTAGGAATTTCTCAAAATAAAGTAGAATTAGTTTTTCCTAAAATCATTCTTAAAGGATTATCTACGAATGTTCAGTTCAAGTCGCCTAAAACAGATTCTGTATATAAACAAGCTTTTGTAATTAATGGTAATAATCATTATGTTATAATCCAAGATGGGATAGGGGAATTTGAATATACATTTAATGAAGAATCTAAAATTGGTTTGCCAAAAGATGCAATTTCATATAATGTAAATCCAATTCCATTATGGTTATCGGTTTTGCCTCCCCTGCTAGCAATTATATTGGCTTTGGTGTTTCGTGAAGTTGTTACTTCCCTTTTTGTGGGAATATTTATGGGAACATCCATAATTGAAATCTATTCAAGCAACAGTATTTTTCTGGGTTTGGGTAAGGGTTTACTTTCTATTATTGATGAGTATATTCTTAAAGCTTTGCTTGACGAGGGACATATTTCTATTATTGTATTTTCTATGATGATTGGTGCCATGGTGAATGTTATTACTCGTAATGGTGGAATGAAGGGGGTTGTAAATAAAATGTCGCGATTTGCTAACTCAAGGCAATCGGGTCAGTTTGCTACTTGGCTACTAGGTATAGCAATTTTTTTCGATGATTATGCAAATACTCTTGTTGTAGGAAATACCATGCGACCTGTTACCGATAAGCTTAGGATATCAAGGCAAAAGCTTGCCTATTTGGTAGATAGTACCGCAGCTCCAATAGCAGCCATTGCTTTTGTTACAACCTGGATAGGGGCTGAACTGAGTTATATTCAATCAGGTATCGATACCCTAG
>JAUXEM010000203.1 GCA_030620515.1 Salinivirgaceae bacterium | reverse complement strand
TTACGTAAGCGACCCTGCACATGGCTTGGTAACTTATACTGGCGATGAGTTTTGTAAGTAATTGTTATTAACATAATAAAATACTCCTTTTCCTGTTTTCTCAATAAAAACTATAAAAATTTACCCCTGTAAAGTTCAGATATACATAAGGTTGCGAAAAACATGACAAAAGTCATGCTATTTTAGTGTTCTCTTTTTGGCCTTTTTTGCATTAATACATGAGACTGATTGATTAATTATTAATGAATAATTAGTAATGTGTAATAGAAAAAATATAATATTTATTTTCTCATAGCTCATTACCTGTTTACCGATAAGGTTTACAGGCAGGCTCAAAACCTAATAGTCTATTTTTATGACCGAATTAAAAGTTTTAGACATTGCCCACCGTTTTTGCATTTGCGTTTTGCAAGAGTGTACCGGTAACAGAACTGAGTTTGCCGAGTATTTAGGCATAACACCTTGCCGAGTTACAATTTACAAGAAAAAAATTGAGACCTTATACAAAGTTAAAATACACCATAGCCGAAGCCGAAATAGCTATTTTGTAAACCCTAACGACCGTCACAAATTACCCCCCCTATATAGAATCATTATAAATTGCATAAAAATGAAAAGAGTTGTAAGGCGATTCTGTACAGGCTTATATTTGTAGTGCAAAACCAAATAAGCGCTTAAATGAATTTGCCCCGGATTCCGAAAAGGGATATGAGTAGGAATTAGTTTAATACAATTAATTATGAAAATAGAATTAGAATCGTTGAAAAACGAAATGTTTGAGAATTTTAAAGAGAATGAGTTTTCAGCATTATCAAAATGCGTTGGAGGTAAAATTGTACCATCTACATGGACATCTTCTAAAGGTTCAGGTACGGATACTGTTGACACTGGATCTATGGATTCTAGTCCAAATAAAGATACAGTAAGAACAGCAATGGCTCCTAGTGGCATGTAATTTTTATTACTAACACCTTTTTAAATATACTATTCAATGAAAAGAAAAATATTGTTGTGCGTTATGGTGTTTTTATCAAGTTTTAGTTTAATATCACAAAATGCTAACTCAAATTATAATAATTACCACGCAAGGATAATTAAAATTGAAGAGACTATTGTAAATGAAAATTTTCAAGAGGCAGATAGTCTATACCAATTATTATTTAAAGACTATAATAATCCCTTTTTATCGGATGTTATTATTGCATTACAGCTTAGTGGGCTACTGGGAGACAATCAGAGTATTACAACATATTTAGAATTAGCATTTAAGAATGGCGCTGAATTAAAACATCTCAAAAATTTACAAGGTTTAAAAAATGTTCCAAAGGAATTATGGAATAATGCTGAAATAAATTATGTTCAGTTGAGACATCAGTATTATGAAAAAATTGACACCTCATTATTAAGAAAATTTACAAATAGATATCTAAATGAACAGAAGTTGAAAAATACAGATATGGGTCCTAATACTATTAAAAACAATATACGATTCATAAAGCAAGTAGTCAAGGAAAAAAAGAATTTTCCTGGTGAAAAAATGATTGGGATAGATGACTATAATATTAAAGAAAGTAACTTTTATTCAAGTGTAGTAGTAGTTTCATTATATCATTACTGGTTTGGTTTTACTGACTTTCAAAAGGTTCTTGAAAATGCTGTGGATAAAGGTTATCTGCATCCGCGTCGATTTGCCTGGATATATAATGGAGAAAAAATATCTAGGAAACAAGGATATGGTCAATATAAAAATAAAAATTTATACAAGCCCCTCTTTCCTAAATATAATTTTAATTTTTTATTTGATTATTATACAAGTAATTTAGAAAAAGTAAATGCTGATAGAGCCAAATTTGGCATTTGTAGTTACGAGATAGACAAAAAGAAATTGCTTATTGAAAAGAAATATGGAATAAAACTTATGTTTTTAAATTACTAGATATGGTATTAATAATCTCAGACGAATATGATTTATCAACCAATTTGGTTATAGATTATTTAAAGTATAATAGAGTCAATTTTGTTCGCATAAATGATATTGATAGAGTCATGATTAAAAACATTACTATTAGTAATGGAGCTATTAATTATCAATTAATTGTGTCAACTTCAGAGGGTCTGATGGAAATTGATTCCGATAAGATTGAATCGTATTGGTATCGCAGAGGTTGGTTTTGCCCTTTTAAAAAGTGGTTTAATCTTGCATAACGAAAGAATGAAAAATATTGGGCTTCAATTACTTTCGAATTGTGCAAATCTAAAAAACAAAGAAAAAGCTTTCGTAATAGATTCAGGTTTTTGTCATGGATCAGTTGGTGTTGCACATATATTTAATAGGGTTTACCAACTAACAAAAATAACGAAATTTAAAGATGCTGCTTCTTTTTGGTATAAAGAAACCCTAAATTTTGCTAAATTCAATAATGGGTATGCAGGCTATATGGCTTATAAAGATAATTGGCAGCCTGATCTTGGCTTGATACAGGGGGTTGCTGGCATAGGTCTATCTTTAATGTCAGCAACATCAACACTAGCACCTAAATGGGATGAATGTTTTCTACTTAGTTAATATAAAATGAATTATATATCAAACATATTACTGTATCTTTTATTACTCATTGCCAATAATGTTTTTAGTCAAAACCTAGTGAAAAATGGAGATTTCGAATTAATAGATAAAATACCTGATTGTGCAAATTCAATTCACCTGGCAAAAGGTTGGTATAGTATTAATAGTTCTGCTGATTTATATCATACCTGTGCCGATCCTGCTGACTTTAATCATAGTTATTTAAGAATGGAGAAGCCTCCGAGTGGATATGCATGTGCTTGCATTTTTGCCAGTGAGTATGAAACAATTCAAACTAAACTATCACACCCACTTGAAGCTAATAAAGAATATCGAGTTAGTTTTTATATAAAGATGCAAGGAAGTAGTGAATGTGCTCTAACTCCAATCTTCGGCTTACTTACTGAATATTCTTCATTTGATTCAATAGCAAGGTATATTCATTATGAATATCAAGTAAGTATTACTGACTATAAACTTTTGTTGGATACTAAAAAATGGCATCAAGTAAGCGGAACATATTTAGCTAAAGGCAATGAAAAATACCTATCAATTGGTTATTTTAATACTTTGGGTAAGTCATTTTGTATGTCTATTTATTTGATTGATGATGTTTCTGTTTATCCTTTGCATAAAGAATTTACTATAACACAAGCAAAAAGCCGAAAGGATTCTATTATTTTAGATAGAGGAGTAATTTTGAAACTAGATTATGTAAGCTTTGATTATAATAAAAGCATTTTATTGTCCAATGCACTTCCTATCTTGGATAATTTATATGAATATTTAAAAGAGAATACAGACATAACAATAGTAATAGAAGGACATACTGATAACTCAGGTTCAAAAAATATAAATGATAAATTATCTTTAGAAAGAGCGAGGGCTGTCAATAACTATTTAGTTAAGAGAGGTATTGAAAAAAGTCGAATGATATTTTATGGTTCTGGTAGTTCAAAACCTTTAAATGATAATTCGTCTGAAGTTATGAGGCAGCAAAATAGGAGAGTTGAAATTAAAATTAATTAAAAAATATAACTGTTTTTCTTGAACAAAAATCTTAAGTAAGAGAATGCATAAAACCTATTCACCATTTTCAAATATAGTTTTACGAACACCTAGTTACTCTTTAGATTATTTTAAGCAGTTGGTTGAAAATGATACTGCTTTAGAAGAATTGTGTAAGCAACCCGATTTTCAAGAAGCATTGTATATTGCAAGCCCTGAGCTTTATAGTGAAATGCTAAAGTGGCTTAATGGAAATGTAAAAGAAGGAAAAGACCTTGATAAGTTAAAGCAATCACTATATCGCTATTTAGCCAGAATGAGTACGCGAAGTACACCTTTTGGTTTATTTGCCGGATTAACGACAATTAAGCTTAATGGTGCTAATGGAAATGAAGAAGTCCCGAGCAAAGATAGTGCTAAAAGATATAGGCTTACCCGACCCGATATGAATTTTGCTTGTGCTTTGGGGCAGAAGCTTTCTAAACAAAGTGAAATTAAGAATCAACTAAAATTTTATCCCAATAATAGTATCTATCAATCGGGCGAAAAGCTTCGCTATGTAGAGTATACCTACGGTGCAAAAAGTAGGCGATTGCATCAGGTAACAGCCATTGATAAAAATGTTTATGTCGAAAGAATTTTACAAGCAGCCGAAAGTGGTGCGTTAATTAATGACTTAGCTAAGCTAATTGTTGAAGATGATATTGCAGAAAATGAAGCTACTGATTTTGTTAATGAATTAATAGATTCGCAGTTATTGGTTAGCGAGCTAGAACCATCTACAACTGAGGCGGATTATTGGAGTTTTTTAATTTCTAAATTAGAAGCAATAAAGGGTTGTGAGTCTATAGTTTTAACGTTAAAAGAAGTAAGAGATATTTTATCTAATCTGGATAAAAAACCAGCTGGTGCAAGTATTGAATCTAATTATGGGAAAATTAAAGAATTTCTAAGTCAGTTTGAAGTAAGCTTTGAAGAAAAATACCTTTTTCAAACAGATATGTTGCTTTCTGATGAGTACTCAGGCTTAAATGATAAAATTTCTGATGACGTTTTAGAAGGAATGGATATTTTAAATAAGCTTTCAGTTGCAGCTCAGGAAACAAACATTACAAAATTTGCCTCGGAATTTTATAAAAGATACGAAGAACGTGAATTACCTCTTTTAAAAGTGCTGGATCCTGAAGCAGGAATTGGTTACCCTGTAAATTTGGCGATTGAATCTGATATTTCACCTCTTTTAAATGACTTAGCATTGCCAAGTAAGGCTGATACAAATTCTCAATTAAATTGGAATGGTATTCAGTTATTTCTGCTAAAAAAGTATCAAGAATCCTTAAAAAATAGTAGTTTTTCTGTTGAATTAACTCCTGAAGAATTAAAAGCTTTTAGCGATGATAAAAGTGACCTGCCTTCAACCATCTCTGCTATGGTGCAATTACTTCCGCCAGAAAAACATAATGAAGAGGATAGGGTACTATTGACCTCAGTAGGGGGGGATAGTGCCTTGTGTTTAATAGGTAGATTTTGCCATACTAGCAAAGAGCTGTATAGTCATGCTAAAGAAATGGCCAACAAAGAACAGGAATTGGCAGGTAATGCTCTAGTAGCCGAAGTAGTTCATTTGCCTGAAGCACGAACAGGAAATATTTTAATGCATCCTGAATTTTATGATTATGAGATTCCTTATTTAGCTCAGCCATCTGTAAAGGCTGAATATGCACTTGAATTGTCCGATTTAATGGTTTCGGTAAGGCAAAATAAAGTGTTTCTAAGATCGAAAAAACTAAATAAGCAGATATTACCACGTTTGAGTAATGCGCATAATTTTTCGTTTAATACCTTGCCAGCCTACCGTTTTTTATGCGATTTGCAGCTGCAAGGTAAGCGTGGTGGAGTTGGTTTTAGTTGGGGGACTTTTGCGAACGAATATGAATTTTTACCCAGAGTAACTTATAAAAATCTTATTTTTTCGTTGGCTGCTTGGAATATAAGCAAAAAAGATATTGAGCATTTGTTTAAGATAAGTGATGATGCAGAATTATTGAAAGAAACTTTGAGTTGGTGTGTGAATAATAGGATTCCGCAAAGAGTAACATTGGTGGATAGCGATAATGAGCTTGCAATAGATTTTAAAAGTTTGCTAAGTGTAAAAACCCTACTGAAATTAGTAAAGAAGAGGGCACAGTTTAAATTGCAAGAATTTCTTTATGACTCCAGCAATAGCCCAATAAAGAATAGTAAGGGCGAAGGGTTTGCAAATCAGTTGGTTTTATCCTTTTATAAAAATAAGAATTAAAGTAATGGCTCAAAGAACATATATACCTGGCGATAAATGGCTTTATTATAAATTTTACTGTGGTCCAAAAACTGCCGATGAGTTACTAACTGATGTTATATTACCAGTTGTAAACTATTTAAAAGATAAGCAGTTAATAACAGCTTGGTTTTTTATTCGTTACTCCGATCCCGATTTGCATATTCGTGTCCGTTTTAGGTTTACTAATATTATGGTTGTTGGTGAAATTATGCAGTCAATAAATTCTCATATAAAACCCTTGGTTGAGCACGATAAAGTGTGGAATATAATGTGTGACACTTATCAGCAAGAGGTAGAGCGCTACCATTCAGAAGCAATTAAGTTGGGCGAAAAACTATTCAATGCAGATAGTGAATTAACTGCCAATTTTATTGATGGGGATGAAGGAGAGAAAATCAGATGGATGTTTTCTTTTTTAAGCATTGATAAACTTCTATCTGATTTTGATTTTTCGATG
>JAUXEM010000178.1 GCA_030620515.1 Salinivirgaceae bacterium | reverse complement strand
TGATAGCTTTAAATATGCCTAACTCAGGTAGGGTGTCTACATGGAAAGCTCGTATAGAGAACTTTACAGGCGACAATACCGATGGTAATTTTCAAGTTAACAGATCAAAAACTGCCATTGTAAATGGAGGGTTATTTGGAAAAGGGCCCGGTAATAGTATTCAACGAAATGTATTGCCGCATCCATATTCCGATTTTATTTATGCTATTATTATTGAAGAATATGGACTTGTTGGTGGTTTAATAGTTCTGCTACTTTACCTGTTTTTACTATACAGAGTAGGCATAATTGTGCGAAAAAGCGAACGGACATTTCCTGCACTGTTAGTAGTTGGTTTAGCATTTAGCTTGGTATTTCAGGCATTAATCAATATGGCAGTTGCAGTAAACGTATTTCCGGTAACAGGTCAAACTTTACCTTTTGTAAGTATGGGTGGTACATCCATAATGTTTACTAGTGTTGCAATAGGAATAATATTAAGTGTAAGTCGCTCTGTAAATGTAGAGCAAGTTGCACAAACGGAAATAATTAGTGATGAAACACTCATTGGAGATAATAGTAATGAAGAATTTTAATAAATATGAGAGTTCATGGTATTTAAAATAAAGATTTTACTTATATGTTTTAAATGGATAGAATTAGAAACCTATAAATCTTTTATATGCTAATGAAAGCACCGAAAATTATTATTAGTGGAGGTGGTACAGGGGGACATGTTTTTCCTGCACTGTCAATAGCACGTGCTATTCAACGTAGGTATAACAATGCAGAAATTTTGTTTGTTGGTGCCCATAATCGTATGGAGATGGAGAAAGTGCCAGCAGCAGGTTTTAAAATTATTGGATTACCAGTAACAGGTTTTCAGCGTAGTTTAACAACCAAAAATCTTGCTTTTTTTCCTAAATTATTTATTAGTATAAATAAGTGCAAAAGCATTCTTAAAACATTTAAACCTGATTTGGTTATTGGTGTTGGAGGCTATGCCAGCGGACCATTATTATATAAAGCGCAACGAATGAAAATTCCTACACTTATTCAGGAACAAAATTCATATGCGGGGGTAACTAATAAATTACTTGCAGCAAAGGCAAAAATAATATGTGTTGCTTATCAAAATATGGAGCGATATTTTCCTAAACTTAAAATTATTGTAACAGGTAATCCGGTTCGTAAAGATCTGTTGGAAATTAATAATAACAAGAGGGAGGCGTGCAAACACTTTGGATTAAATTCAGATTTAAAAACACTATTAGTAATAGGTGGTAGTTTAGGTGCTCGAACAATTAACGAAAGTATTGCAGGTAGTTTAGATGAGTTAATACGAAAGAAATTTCAAATTATCTGGCAAACAGGAAAGTATTATAACAAGAAAGCAAATAGAGAGTTGTCAAAATACCACAATCATAATATCCAAGTACATCAATTTATAGATAGAATGGATTTGGCTTATTCAACAGCCGATTTCATTATTTCTCGTGCTGGGGCAGGTTCTATTTCTGAACTATGCATTGTTGCAAAACCAACTATTTTAGTGCCTAGTCCGAATGTTGCCGAAGACCATCAAACGAAAAATGCTATGGCTCTTGTTGAAAAAGAAGCAGCTATTTTAGTTCGCGATAGCAAAGCAAAAGATGAACTTGTGCCTGAGCTGTTTTCGCTAATTAAAGATGAGGAAAATCAAGTGAAATTAAGCGTAAATATTAGCAAGTTGGCTAAACCCGATGCCGACGAAGCTATTGTTGATGAAATAATTAAACTAATAAAATAAGAATGAACCTAAGTACTTTAAATAGTGTGTACTTTGTTGGTATTGGCGGCATAGGTATGAGTGCTTTGGCTCAATGGTTTCACGAAGCAGGCTTATTTGTAGCGGGCTACGATAAAACCCCTTCCGATATAACATCGGCTTTGGAGGCATTGGGCATTTGTGTCAGTTTCTCAGATGAAGTAGATGCTATTCCTCATGAGATTAAGGCAGATATTGAAAAGACACTTATTGTTTATACTCCGGCAATTCCATCAACACATTTGGGTTTAAAATATTTCTTTTGTAATAATTTCGAAGTAGTAAAGCGTTCACAGGCTTTAGGTATTTTAGTTAAAGATAAAAACAGCATTGCAGTTGCTGGTACCCATGGTAAAACTTCTGTATCATCTACATTAGCTTATATATTGTCATGCACAAAACTGTCGTGTAGTGCATTTATTGGCGGAGTGGTTAAAAAGCTAAAAGGCAATGTGGTTATTAACCCAGAATCGGAACTTGTGGTTGTTGAAGCCGATGAGTTTGATCGTTCATTTTTAACTCTCTACCCACAAATTGCTATTATTACAGCTATTGATGCCGACCATTTAGATATTTATAAAAATAAAGAACAAATAGTTGAAGCTTTTGAGCAGTTTGTAGCACAGGTTAAACCTGGCGGGAAAGTAATTATAAAAAAAGGAGTTCCTTTAGATTATAGTGTTAATAATAAAGTGACTTATTATACTTATTCCATTACTGAAAAAGCAGATTTTTATACTAGTAATATTCATAATGATGATGGTGAGTACTGTTTTAATTTAGTAACACCAGTAGGAACTGTTAAAGATTTAAGACTTGGGGCTCCTGGGCTATATAATTTGGAGAACGCTGTGGCTGCTTTAGCTGCAGCAATATTAAGTGGAGCCGACACCAATGAATTGCTTATTGCTCTGCGGAGTTATAATGGGGTAAAACGTCGATTTGATATACAAATACAATCGTCAAAAATTACTTTAATAGACGATTATGCACACCACCCTGCCGAAATTGAGGCATGTGTTAATTCCGTAAAGCATCAATATCCAAATAAAAAAATTACTGGCATTTTTCAACCGCATTTATTTACTCGTACACGTGATTTTGCTTCAGAATTTGCTGAAAGTCTCGATTTATTAGATGAGCTGATTTTAATGCCTATTTATCCGGCTCGTGAAAAACCAATCGAGGGGGTAACTAGCCATATTATATTTGATAAAATGAATTTAGATAACAAAATTATTTGCGAATATAATGAGGTGGAACAGGCTGTTCTAGCTGTTGATTCAGATATATATTTAATAATGGGGGCTGGTGATATTGACAGAATAGTGCAGCCTATAAAAGAAAAACTTTTAAAAAAATATAACATTAGTGAATAGAGTAAGAAACATATTGCCTTGGCTTGGAATAGCACTGTATTTAGTGACAATGCTGTCCTTTATATCGGTAACCCGGAAAAAAATTCTGTGCAACGATATTAAGGTTACCATTGCCGATAATACGAGTAACTTTTTTATTGAAGATAAAGATGTTTTATCTCTTTTAAGCGATAAAGGACAAACAATATTAAATACTCCTATTGAAGACATAGATGTTAATGGCTTAGAAGAACTTCTAACATTACATCCATCGATAAAAAAGGCAAATGTATATCGCAATTTATCAGGAGTTTTGGAAATTGAAGTAAGCCAGCGAAATCCTATTATGAGAGTTGTTAACAGCAATCAGGAGAGTTATTATATAGATGAGCTGGGTACAATCATGCCCCTATCAAGCAAATACTCATCACATGTACTGGTTGCTAGCGGAAATATTAACGAGTCCTTTGCAAAATGGAGTAAGGTGAGTTTGAAGGAAAAGAATGCAGAAATTACGCCAAAGCCTGAAACTCTTTTATTTGATTTGTTTCTTTTGGCAGATTTTATTTACCATGACAAGTTTTGGAATGCCCAAATAGAGCAAGTATATGTAAATGGAAATGATATAGAACTTATTCCCCGTGTAGGTACACAATTAATCTTAATTGGTGGAATAGAAAATTATAAGGAAAAGTTTAAAAAATTAAGGGCACTCTATGAACAAGGAATGCCACAAACAGGTTGGAATAAATATAAATTGATTAATCTAAAATATAATAACCAGGTTATTTGTACTAAACGATAAGCATATGAACCCAAAAGAAAATTTTGTAGCTGCAATCGATATAGGAACCACAAAAATTGTGGTCATTGTTGGTAAAAAGAATGAGAATGGTAAAATTGATATCCTTGGCTACGGCAGCGCCCTTTCTACAGGTGTTAAACGTGGGGTGGTTCTAAATATTGAGCAAACGGTAAATGCTATTCGTGCAGCTGTTGCTAAAGCCCAAGAGCAAGCTAATGTAAAAATTACCGATGCTTTGGTGGGTATTGCTGGGCAGCATATTCGTAGTATTCGTAATCGTGGCTATATTAATCGCGATTCATACGACGAGGAAATATCACATGACGATGTTCAAGCCTTAATAGATGATATGTACAAAATACCTATCGAGGTAGGTGAAGAAATTATTCACGTACTGCCACAAAGTTATATAGTGGACAATGAAACTGGCGTGAAAAATCCTGTTGGCATGTTCGGAAAACGTCTCGAAGCTAACTTTCACATTGTAATTGGCGATACAGCTGCTGCTAATAACATTAAAAAATGTGTTAACAGAGCTGGTATAAATGTAAAGAGTTTGGTTCTTGAACCTTTAGCATCTTCCGAAGCTGTTCTTACCGATGATGAAAGAGAAATGGGTGTAGCTTTAGTTGATATAGGTGGCGGTACCACCGATGTGGCAGTATATTACGATGGTATTATCAGACATACAGCAGTTATTCCTTTCGGAGGAAATATTGTTACCCAAGATATAAAACAAGGATGTAATATTTTAGAACGATATGCAGAAGAGCTAAAAGTAAAATTTGGTTCATCTTTAGCTGATAAAGCACAAGAAAATAAAGTCGTTAGTATTCCTGGTATTAATGGTCGTCCACCAAAAGAAATATCTTTTAAGAATTTAGCGCATATTATCCAATCACGAATGGAAGAAATAATTGCTCAGGTTTATTTTGAAGTGGAAGCATCGGGTACAATGAAACACTTGGGTGCAGGTATTGTACTTACTGGGGGCGGTGCTCTATTAAAGAACTTAAGCCAATTAGTAGCTTTCAAAACTGGCATGGATGTTCGTTTAGGTTTACCTACCCAAGGTATTCAAAGCGAGGTAATTGATGAAGTTAACCAACCAATTTTTGCAACAGGTGTTGGTTTAACTTTAATAGGATTTAACGATAAAAGCAATTGTTGTAAAGAGCAGTCGCCACAAGAGGTAAGAATTACGATAGAAGATAAAAAACCAATTGTAGAAGAAGAAAAAGTAGAACAGACTCCAGAACCAGAAAAGAAAAAGAGCAAAAAAATTGCCACCCTTTTCGATAAGCTAGGCGAGTTTTTTGAGGTAGATGATGAGCAAATGTAGAATTTAGATACTAGTGCAAGGTCAACACTAACATGAAATGTAAGATTCCATTATTGTACCCACTTGGAATGATGTCTTTGCGAGTTGAGGTGCGAAAACGAAGCAATCTCATACCTGTTGTTTGAAATTTGAATTTATACTGGTTATTAGAACATAAAAAATAAATATTATAGTTATGGCAGCAGATTTAATGAATTTTGATTTACCGCGCGATAAATCAGCAATAATAAAGGTTATTGGTGTTGGCGGTGGTGGTGGAAATGCAGTTAACCATATGTTCAAGCAAGGTATTACCGATGTAGATTTTTTAATTTGTAACACCGATGCGCAAGCCATACAAAATAGCCCGGTTCCAATAAAAATACAGCTAGGTGAAACTTTAACGCAAGGGCGTGGCGCAGGAAACAAACCTGAGCAAGGCAAGCAGGCTGCTATTGAAAGCTTAGATAAAATTACCGAGGTTCTTTCGCATAATACCAAAATGGTATTTATTACTGCTGGTATGGGTGGTGGTACAGGTACTGGTGCAGCTCCTGTAATTGCCGAAGAAGCTAAGGATCTTGGAATATTAACCGTTGGTATAGTTACCTTGCCATTCCGATTCGAGGGGAAAAGGAGGATGAATCAGGCCATTGACGGACTTAACCAAATGCGTGAACATGTTGATGCCTTGCTGGTAATTAATAATGAAAAGCTTAGGGAAATGCATGGTGACTTACCACTTTCGCAGGCTTTCGGTAGAGCTGATAATGTATTGACTGTAGCCGCAAAAGGTATAGCCGAAATAATTACAGTACATGGCTCGGTAAATGTCGATTTCGCCGATGTGCAAACAGTAATGTCAAATAGTGGCGTGGCACTTATGGGTTCGGCCGTTTCAGCAGGCGAAAACCGTTCTATGTTAGCTATTGAAGAGGCATTAAATTCGCCATTACTTAATAATAATGATATTAAAGGTGCTAAAAATATATTATTGAATATTGCTTCGGGACCCGACGATGAGGTTAGAATGGACGAAATTGGACAGATTACCGACTATGTGCAAGAAGCAGCAGGATTAAATGCCGATATTATTTGGGGTAATAATCTGGATAGTAGTTTAGGCGACCAAATTTGCATTACTATAATTGCAACCGGATTTGGTGCTGATAGTATTCCGGAATTAGCAGCTTATAAGGCAGAAGGAAAAGTATCAGTACCGCTTGTAGACACCCCCACACCTAAAAAAACTGCAACAGATATACCTGAACCGAGATTAGCTGATGCCGATACTAACGAAGAAATTCCGTTTCAGGTTATTGATAAGAGCATTCCTGAGCCGGAAAAAGAAATTGTTAATTTTATTTCTAGTGAAGAATCTGTTGAGAAATTTGAACTGTTTGAAGAGAGTTTCTCACCTGGAACAGAAAAAGAAGTCCCTCAGCAACTCGATCTTGGTATAACATCAGCCAAATCAGCACAAAATGTAAAGCTGAATAAAGTAGAAAAGCCAAAGGTATCATATAGTAACGAAAACGATATTGAAGAACTGGAAAACCAACCAGCTTTTAAACGCAAAAAGGTGGAGTTAGAAGAAATGACGGAGATATCGACAGAAGAACAAGAAATTTCACGCTTTACTTTAACCGACGATGAAGGAGTAACACGAATAGGAGAGGAAAACTCCTTTTTATATGATAATGTAGATTAGCCTTTGGTAGAGTTATTATATTACGTTTTAAAAGAGGGTTCCTAATTTAAGGTTCCCTCTTTTGTTTTTCAAAAAACAACTATAGCTTATTGTATTTTATAAAAATGAGAACAACTGCCCCAAGGGGATTTAAGATAATACCAAATTTGTTGTTTTAAGGTATTCATTAAAATAATGCTTGCTACAACACCCATAGATACAGATGTGTGGGTCATTCAGCTTCCAGCTGAATGCTATTAATCATGCGGCAAGATGCTCGCATGACCCCAATAATCCGACAGCTAATACCCATCTACCACCTTTACTTTACTTTGAAAAGATTCTTTTAGTATTATCTAATATACGCAATTCATCGGATGAGTTTATTGATTAACAACAACATAGATGTGGTTTTACTGCACCTCTATATTACTACTCATCCGATGATTATAGATACTTTAATTAGTTACCTGCGGAATCAAGAGATTAAAGAATTTTTAAAAGCGAATTCCTAGAATGATTACCAATGTAGCCCGCACATAAAGCATGATATAAAATACTTATGTCTCAAATCTCAATGATAGTATATTACCGTAGGATAATATTTGTGCACGTTTAAAATATATTTCTTGTTAATTTGGTAGTTGTCCGTTTTTTTTTATTTTGCACAGCGAACAAATTAATATAAATTAAAATACAACTATTACCATGCAATAGGGCTAACTTTTAAATATT
>JAUXEM010000017.1 GCA_030620515.1 Salinivirgaceae bacterium | reverse complement strand
GCTTAATTTTTAAGGCTTGCGAAGCTGATAAATTGGGAGTTTACTTTCGTAAATGACCAATTTTGAAGCAAGCGTATCCTGCCTGATGGCAAGGCAGGCAAAAAAAATGGAGTTTTCTTGCAGAGAATATAGAAGCAGGCTTTCCGTGTTATAGGGTTTAGTTATTTTCTTTTTGGGTTTAAATTACCTGCTTTTTGGCAGGCATATTAATTAATAGGAGTTTATACTAATAAAACGAGTGCCGTTAAAAAAGCACTCACACTATGACTATCAGATAGTTAACTTTAATAGTTACGCAACTAAGGTGTATGCTAATTATTGTAAATTTCAGTAAGTGATTCAATATTAGTTTTATTGGAAATGTCTTTTGCTTCGGGAGTGAATAAATAATCAATTCGATCGCGATAATGCTCTGTTATTTTACCGCGTACCATTTTCATAGTACTGTTTATGAATTTATTTTGTTCTGTAAAGGGTTCATTTAGTATACCAATTGCTGTTGGCAACCATCGTTCAGGAAATTCCCCACTATATTTACCACCTTTTTTATAATGGTTTATTTCGTCTTGAATTAGTGATAAGGCTAATTCTCTAGCTTTATCCGTACTAACATCAACACCTTTTTGTTCAAGGTGTTTTTTTATTAATTCATTGTTTGGTACAATTAAGCCTATAGTATAAGGATCTTGGTTATTGTGAAGCATAACTTGCTCAATAAATGGTGACTTTGCTACTAATGTTTCTTCAATTGATTCAGGAGAATATTTTTCACCATCGCCACTTATTAGTAAACTTTTAAATCGTCCAAGTACGTATAAAAAGCCATCTTTATCCAAATAACCTAGGTCGCCGGTATGTAGCCAATCATCTTTTATTGTTTCTGTAGTAGCACTATCATTTCTCCAATAGCCTTTCATAACGTTTTCACCACGAATAACAATCTCACCTTTTTCACCTATGGGTAATGAATTACCATTATCATCAAGTATTTTTAAATCAAGTGGTTTAACCAAATAGCCAGATGAGCCTAGCTTATGTTTTTTTAATGAATTTGATGATATAACAGGTGTTGCTTCTGATAATCCATATCCTTGCATCATTGGTATTCCAATAGCATAAAAAAAGCGCTGTAATTCAATATCCAGAATAGCACCTCCACCTATAAAGAAATCTAATTTACCACCAAAAACTTCTCTTACTTTACTAAATAATATTTTATCGAATATTTTAACTAGAGGATATAGAATAAAACTTAATCCTGTTCCTTTATTAAATCCGTCTTTATTATATTTATATGCTGTTTTAAGGGCAAAATTGAATAACAATTCAGTTACTTTTCCCTTATCGGTAATTCCTTTTTCAATATTTTTTTTAAAGTTTTTAGCCAATGCAGGTACGCTTAGTATTAAATTAGGCTTAATTTCCTTAATATTAATAGGTATATTTTTAAGAGTTTGCATTGGTGTATCACCCATTTGCAATGTTGCCATACTTGCCCCATTAGCTATAAAGCTATATATACCTGCTACGTGAGCAAAACAGTGATCAAGAGGTAATATTAATAAAGTTCTATAAGTATCTGGAATAGTCATTATACTTAGTGCCTGTTCAACATTTGCAGTATAGTTCCTATGCGATAGAATTACACCTTTGGGGTCTGCAGTTGTACCTGAGGTGTAGGTAATGTTAGCAATATCATCTCCAGAAATTAATTGTTTTGCCTCGTCAATAGCCGTTGGTTTTTCTTGATTATAGGTTATTCCATGTTGATAAATATCATCCCAAAGGATATCATTATTTGTGCAGTTCTTTTTATCATCAAAATAAATTACTTTCTTAAGTTCAGGGCAATTACCTCTTATGGCTTCTACCTTTTCAGCTTGTCTTTTTGATACAATTATTATATTTGCTCTGGAATGCATTATTCGAAACTGTATTTCAGATGCTTCTAATTTTACAGATAAAGGGACATCTATTGCACCAAAATATAACAATGCTAATTCTGCATAAATCCAATCGTTTCTACCTTCAGAAAGCAAGGCTACTCTATCACCTTTTTTTAAACCAATGCTAAGTAAACCACCTGCGTAAGTAGTAATTAGTTTTTTTGCATTGCTATAGGTAGTACTTTCATATTTATCCGTTTTCTTTTCCCATAGCATTGGATTATTTGGATACTTCACTACATTTTCTTCAAATAATTCTATAATCGTTTTCATAGTCTTCCGTTTTTAACCCTTTATTTTACCTTTTGAGTATATCAAAAATAGTAAAATTCCTGTATTTTCAAATTAACATTTCAAATTGCCAATTGTTTATGCCTAAGTTGAGTGATTTGAATGCAATAAAAATACTTTACTTAGAGTTAATTCCGACCTAGCAATTGTCTGCCTTCAGCAGACAGGTTGTTTATCACAAATCAAGTGAAACTAAGATTTGTGAAACTTACAGTTCCTCAGTCGATTGAGCAATAGCAAATCGCTCAATTTGGGTTGTAAACAAAAGAGGTTATCTAATTCTAGATAACCTCATAGTATTAAGTCTTTTTGGTCAATGGTTCGTCAATGCTTTGTAATATAATGATAATCAATAATATATAAACATATCATTTTTTGGTTTAAATATCTAATAATCATCATAGTAATATTTTACCTGTCTGCAGCAGGCAGGTTTAAGGTCTAAAATCTAGAATCGAAAGATCTATTATATGAGTCCACTCCGAAAAGTCATCCGATGAATATATTTGCAAAATACTTAAAAATCGCAATCTGTTAACCAGTTGGTTACAAATTCATCGGATGACTATATCTCAATATTTTGACTTTTCAGAGTGGTTTTATTATATGGTAAATTAAATATTTAAATCTTTACAGATGCTTTTTATTTTCGTTTCTAGTTTTGAATTTACATTGTCATATTCTTCTGTACAACATAAATCTGCTTTAACACCAATGTAAAATTTAATTTTAGGTTCAGTTCCCGATGGGCGGACTGATATTTTGGAACCGTCGGCAGTAAAAAATTGTAAAACATTTGAACTTGGTAAATTAATTGGTTTTTTTAAGCCTGTAGATAAATCAATTTCAATTTGAGCATCATAGTCTTTTATTAGTATGACCTCTGATCCACCTAGCTCAGTTGGAGGAGTTTCTCTAAAATCAACCATCATTTGTTGAATTTTTTCAGCCCCTGTCTTACCTTTCTTTACAAGGTTAACTAATTGTTCTTTATAGAATCCATATTTCTGATAAATTTCAGCTAGAATATCAAATACTGATTTGTTTTGACTTTTCGCCCATGCTGTAGCTTCAGCAATTAAAACACAAGCCATTATAGCATCTTTATCGCGCACAAATTCACCAGCTAAATATCCGTAGCTTTCTTCGCCACCACCAATAAATTTCTTTTTACCTTCGTTTACTTTAATAATATTGGCAATAAATTTAAAGCCAGTTAAAACATCAAAATATTCAATGTTATAATCTTTTGCCATATCGGCAATTAGCTCAGTAGTAACAATGGTTTTCACAAGGTATTCTTTACCAGTAAGAAGACCATTTTCTTTCCATTTAGTAATTAAATAATAGATAAGAAAAGACCCTGTTTGGTTGCCATTTAAAAGTTCAAATTCACCTTTATTGTTTTTTACAGCAACTCCTACTCGGTCAGCATCAGGGTCTGTAGCCATTACAATATCGGCATTGGTTGCTTTTGCTTTATTAAGAGCCATGTTTAAAGCAGCTGTTTCTTCCGGATTTGGCGACTTTACAGTAGGAAAGTTGCCATCTACCATATCTTGCTCAGGAACATTAATAATATTAGTAAATCCAACAGCTTTTAATGCCTTTGGAGCAAGTATTACACCGGTTCCGTGAATAGGTGTGTAAACTATTTTTAAATCTTTTTGTTGTTCAATAATATTAGGCGAGAGAGATAGCTCTTTTATTTTTTCAATATATATATTATCAATTTCATTGTCTAAGGTTACTATAATATCGTTATTGCCATTCCACTTTACTTCATTAATAGATGAAATATTTTTGACTTCGTTAATTATATTTTTATCATGTGGTGCTATAATTTGACCACCATCGTCCCAGTAAACTTTATATCCGTTATACTCTTTTGGATTATGAGATGCGGTTACTACAATGCCACTTTTACATCCTAAATGTCTAATAGCAAACGATAATTCAGGGGTAGGTCGTAGCGAGTCAAATAAAAATACTTTAATGCCATTAGCTGAAAATATTTGAGCAGCAGTATCGCTATACAACTTCCCATTATTACGACAGTCGTAAGCAATTGCTACTGAAATATCTTGGTTTGGGAATTGTTGAAGTATGTAGTTACACAAGCCTTGAGTTGCCATTCCTACAGTATAAATATTCATTCGGTTTGTGCCTACGCCCATAATACCACGTAGACCACCTGTTCCGAATTCTAATTCGCGATAAAATGATTCAATTAATTCAGCTTCGTCATTTTCAAGAAGGTGCTTTACCCGCTTTTTCGTTTCTTCATCGTAATCTCCATCAAGCCAGATTTTTGCTTTTGCTTTTACTTCTTGTAATAAATTTGTTTGCATAATGTTATTTATTATATAGAATTATTGAGTATTCAAATTATTAAGCATTTCTTTTAAGCTATCCACCCAGTGAGGAATAGATAAATCAAAATCTTTTTTAATTTTTGTTTTATTTAAGACAGAAAAATGCGGACGTTTAGCAGGTGTTGGAAATTCAGAACTATCAACAGGATAGGTTTTACAGTTAATATTTTTAATTCTAAATATTTCGGTAGCAAAATCGTACCAGCTAGCAACACCTTCGTTTGTGTAATGGTAAATTTCCTTAGTAGTAGTTTTTTTATCTAATTTTATTTTACCAATAATTTCAAGTATGGCAGAAGCTAATTCTCTTGCATAGGTTGGTGTTCCAATTTGATCAAAGACAACCTTTAATTCATTGCGCTCTTTACCTAATAGGAGCATTGTTTTTACAAAATTATTACCAAAGGTAGAGTACAACCAAGATGTACGTATTATTAATGCATTAACATCGGCATATAAAATAAGTTTTTCTCCTTCATTCTTTGTATCACCATACACTGATTCTGGTATTGCAGCATCTTCCTCATCGTATGGAGTATTCTTGGTGCCATCAAAAACATAATCTGTCGAAATATGTATTAAACAAGCATCTGTTTTAATTGCAGCATCAATCAAATAATCAACAGCTACTGTATTTATTAGAAATGCATTGTCTCTATCTTCTTCTGCCTTGTCAACCGCAGTGTAGGCGGCGCAGTTTATGATAAAATCAACAGGGTTTTTCTCTACAAAATAATCAGCTTCTCCCGATTTTGTAATATCTAAAGTGTCAATATCTGTAAATAAAAAATGAAATTCAGAATGCTTTTTCGATAAGAATTGCAACTCTTGTCCTAATTGCCCATTTGCTCCTGTAACTAAAATTATTATTTTATCCATCATATTAAATCTTATGTCAAAGTATTTATATCTGGTAGAACTATGTCTTTTTCTGAAATAATTCGTTTGTCGATTGGAATCTTCCAATCAATATTCAGTGTTTTATCATTTAAGTTGATACCACCTTCACTTTTTGGATTATAATCGTTATCGCATTTATATGAAAATATCGCTGTATCTGAAATAACTGAGTAACCATGAGCAAAGCCTCGAGGAATAAAAAATTGCTTTTTATTATCTTCCGATAGTTCTGTACCAAACCATTGTCCAAAAGTAGAAGAGTTTTTTCTTATATCAACAGCCACATCGTAAACAGCACCTTTAATTACTCTTACCAGTTTAGCCTGCGCATATTCTCCTTGTTGAAAATGCAATCCTCTTATAACTCCATAGCTTGAAAAAGCTTCATTGTCTTGAATAAATTTAGCCTTAATGCCAACTTTATGATAGCTTTTTTCCTGATAGCATTCAAAAAAGTAACCTCTTGCATCTTTAAATACACGTGGTTCAATTATTAAAAGTCCTTCAATAGGTGTTTTTATTATATTCATTATTCTTGTTCGTTTTCTTTTAAATAATTATCAAAGTAGTTAATGGTTTTTTTTAAACCATCTTTCAGCGCTACTTGAGGTTCCCAATTACCAAGCTTTTCTTTTGCCAAAGAAATATCAGGTTTTCTTTGGGTTGGGTCATCCTGTGGTATTGGTAGGTTAATAATTTTCGAATTTGAGTTTGTTAGGTGAATAACCATCTCAGCTAATTCAAGAATTGTAAATTCAACAGGGTTGCCAATATTAACAGGGCCAATAAATTTGTCAGTATTCATCATCCTAATCATACCTTCTAAAAGATCATCAACGTATTGAAAGCTTCTTGTTTGTGAACCATCGCCATAAATTGTGATATCCTGGTTTTGCAAAGCTTGAATAATAAAATTGGAAACAACACGGCCATCGTTGGGATGCATTTTAGGTCCATAGGTATTAAATATGCGAATAATCTTTATATCCACATTGTTTTGTTTGTAATAATCCATGAATAGAGTTTCAGCACATCTCTTGCCCTCATCATAGCACGAACGGATACCAATTGGATTTACGTGTCCCCAATAGCTTTCGGTTTGCGGATGAACTTCGGGGTCACCATAAACTTCGCTTGTTGATGCTTGTAGAACCCGTGCTTTAATCCGCTTTGCAAGCCCAAGCATATTAATAGCGCCCATTACCGATGTTTTTGTTGTTTTAATAGGATTAAACTGGTAATGAACAGGTGAAGCAGGGCATGCCAAGTTGTAAATTTGATCAACTTCAGCATAGAAAGGAACAGTTACATCATGACGAACAATCTCAAAAAAATGATTATCCATTAAATGAACTATATTTCGTTTATCACCAGTAAAATAGTTATCTAAGCACAATACTTGATTACCCTCATTTAAAAGTCTTTCACATAAATGCGAGCCTACAAAACCGGCTCCTCCTGTAACTAATATTCTTTTCATTTTATTTTATTATTGTTGCAAATAGAAAGTTTTAATCTAAAAAACATTAATTTCCCTATTGCATTATAAAATTTCAACCTTCTACAGCCCTAGTAACTAAGTATGTAGTTATGTTTGTATGAGCTGCATTTTTTTTGTTTTTATAGAATGCTAAAATACAATAAAAATATAAAGATTAATAAGGTATTGTTTATTGCTAATAATACAACACTTTATAATTAGGAAACCCGTAATAGGTAAATATTTTTATTGTTGATTGAGAATTTATTTTTGTAGTTTTGACGACGAATAAATTTTAGCTATTTAAATTATGAAAAATATTTTTAAAGTTGCATTGTTTGTAGGAGTGCTATTTATTAGTGCTAATATATTTGGTCAGTATATACCAGTATCATATGAAACTACATTAAATGAAATTACAGAGAATTTTAAAACAATTCGAGGGGCAACATCGCTTAAAGATGGAAAAACTTCTTTAAGATTTTTATCCGATGAAAAAATAATATTACGTATAGAGCATAAAAAGAGGGTAAAAACATTAGTGTTTATTAAAGGACCAGATGAAGAAGGAGGGAAGTTTTGGATGTCGGGAAATAGTTTAACTATTGATACTATCGATAAATATGAAAAAGATATTACTAAAGAATTAGAAAATATGCTTAAAATATCAAGAGAAGAAGCTAAAAAGTAGATTCTCATTTTTACCTTGAATTAATAATCTTTTATTTGCTTTTGTAAGCAGATAGAAGATTTTTATTTATATGTGTATTTATTGTCTGCATTTTGATTAATTGAAAGTATAGAATATTGCTATTTAAAGTCCCACATGTTCAATATATTACCATATATGAAATCCTAAAAAAAAACACAGCTAATTGTTTGTGTTTCTGATACAAATAATGTTATTTTGCGCTGCGAAATATTAAATATAATGTCTAACTTATTAATTGTATTGAATTTAGATGGAAAACAAAGAAGAAAACAAGGCTCAGGAAGTTGAGCAAAATGTTGAGGCACAAGAGCAGGTAGCTGTTGAGGCAAAAGAAACAAAAGTAGCACCAAAAACTGAAGAGTTTGATTGGGATGCTTATGAAAGCGATGCGGTTGATGAATCAGCTGATCGTAAAAAATTAGAAGATATTTACGATCAAACACTATCAACAATTTCAGAAAATGAAGTAATTGATGGTACTGTTGTAGCAATGAATAAGCGCGAAGCTTTAATTAACATTGGTTACAAATCGGAAGGTGTTGTTAACATGAACGAATTCCGTTACAACGAAGATTTAAAAATTGGCGATACTGTTGAAGTATTTGTAGAAAGCCAGGAAGATAGTGCTGGTCAATTATTATTATCGCACAAAAAAGCACGCGCATTACGTTCTTGGGATCGTGTTAACGAAGCCCTTGAGAATAACGAAATTATTAAAGGTTTCATTAAGTGTCGTACTAAAGGTGGTATGATTGTAGATGTATTTGGTATAGAGTCTTTCCTCCCCGGATCGCAAATTGATGTTAAGCCAATACGTGACTACGATATATATGTTGGGAAATCAATGGAATTCAAAGTGGTTAAAATTAATCAGGAATTCAAAAACGTTGTGGTTTCTCACAAAGCTCTTATTGAAGCTGAGCTTGAGCAACAGAAGAAAGAGATTATTGCTAAGCTTGAAAAAGGACAAGTTCTTGAAGGAACTGTTAAAAATATTACATCTTATGGTGTATTTATTGACCTTGGTGGTGTTGATGGACTTATCCACATTACGGACCTTTCATGGGGACGTATTTCACACCCAGAAGAGATTGTACAACTTGACCAGAAACTTAATGTAGTAATTCTTGACTTTGATGATGATAAGAAACGTATTGCATTAGGACTTAAACAACTTACTCCTCATCCATGGGATGCTTTAGACGAAAAACTTGCAGTTGGCGATAAGGTTAAAGGTAAAGTGGTTGTTATGGCTGATTATGGTGCATTTGTTGAAATTGCAGCAGGAGTTGAAGGTCTTATTCACGTATCTGAAATGTCTTGGTCGCAGCACTTACGTAGTGCTAATGAATTCTTATCGGTTGGTAGCGAAGTTGAGGCTGTTATTTTAACACTTGACCGCGACGAAAGAAAAATGTCTCTTGGAATGAAGCAGCTTAAGACTGATCCATGGGATAAAATTGAATCGAAATATGCTGTTGATTCAAACCACGGAGCAAAAGTTCGCAACTTCACTAACTTTGGTGTATTTGTTGAAATTGAAGAAGGTGTTGACGGATTAATTCATATCTCTGATCTTTCTTGGACTAAGAAAATTAAGCATCCAGCTGAATTCACTTCTATAGCAGCTGATATTGAAGTTGTTGTTTTAGAAATAGACAAAGACAATAGAAGATTACGTTTAGGACACAAACAATTGGAAGAGAATCCATGGGATGTGTTTGAAACAATTTTCCAGATTGACTCAATTCACGAAGGTACTATTATTGAGCTAGCTGATAAAGGTGGCGTTATTTCATTACCTTACGGTGTTGAAGGATTCTGTACTCCAAAGCATTTAGTTAAAGAGGAAGGAACACCTGCTAAATTAGATGAGCAATTACAATTTAAAGTTATTGACTTTAACAAAGACGGTAAGAAAATTATTGTTAGCCACTCACGTGTATTCGAAGATGTAAAAAGAGCTGAAGACAGAGAGAGACGCTCTGTAGATAATAAATCAGCTAAAAAAACATCTAAGAAAATGACTGATAACATGGAGAAAACAACTTTAGGTGACATTTCAGCTTTAGCTGCACTTAAAGATAAGATGGAATCGGAAGAGAAGCCAGCTGCAAAGAAACCAGCTGCTAAAAAAGCTCCAGCTAAAGAAACAGTCAAAGAAGAAGCTAAAGTTGAAGCACCTGTAAAAACAGAAGCTAAAGTTGAAGCTCCTGTAAAAGAAGAAGCAAAAGCAAAAGCAGAAACAAAAACTAAAACTAAAGCAGCAGCTAAAGAAGAAGTTAAAGAAGATGCTAAAACTGAAGCTCCAGCTAAAGAAGAAAAGCCAACAGCTAAAAAGCCAGCAGCTAAAAAACCAGCAGCTAAAAAGGCAGCAAAAGCTGATGACAAGAAAGCTGACGAAGAAAAAGCAGAATAAAGTAATAATTTATATTACACTCCAAACCCAGAGTATTGCACTCTGGGTTTTTTTTATGTGTGAAACTCAAATCATAAAGGCGAGGCAAAAGGTTTGTAAGTTGAACGAATCATGATAGCGTAGCGGTATGAATGCGCCTAATACTCCGACCTTGATAATGCTATATGGCACAAAGATAGGTGCGAAATATAATAAATTCTATTTTTGATACTTTGTAAGTTTGCTGCGAGCTTATTCATTTATTGCTCTATCAAAAATAGATTTAAATTATTGATGAAATTAATTTTAGTTGTTTTTTTTCATTATGAGAAAAAAAGTAAATGACTTTATGTAGAATTGAGGAATAGTTTTATTATATTTGATAAAATTCGATTGTAAACAGTAAATATTTGCCCATGGAATTTAAAATTGAAAAGCTTGATAAATATACTCAGATAGAGGTAATGATTGATAAGCTTGATACACATATCGCTCCTTCGTTGAAATCTGAGTTAGTATTAATTGCCGGAAATGGTGAGAAAAATATTATTCTTGATTTAAGTAATTGCCGTTATTGCGACTCTTCAGGATTGAGTGCTATTCTTGTAGCCAATAGGCTTTGTAAAAATGCAAATGGAATATTTGTATTGTCAGGGTTGCAAACCGCTGTAGAAAGATTAATAACAATTTCTCAATTAGATACCGTTTTAAACATTACAAATACTATAGAAGAAGCCGCTACCATAATTACTAAGGAAGAGGTATAAGTGGATTTTTCTTTAAGAATATTGGGGAGTAGCTCAGCATTACCTACTCCCGAACGATTTTCAACCGCTCAGGTACTTAATGTGCTTGAGCGTTTTTTTTTAATAGATTGTGGCGAAGGTACTCAAATTCAGTTCCGTAGGTTTAAAGTTAAAACAGGAAAGCTAAATCATATATTTATTAGCCACCTACATGGCGATCATTTTCTTGGTATTTTTGGTATTATATCTACTTTTAATTTATTAGATAGGAAACATCCATTGAATATTTATGGTCCTTACAAGCTAAAAGGACTTATCGATACCTTCTTAGCCACTTTCGATCATACTTTAGGTTATGAAATTAAATATCATGCTTTACATTACGACGATGGCTTAACCCTTTTGTTTGAAGACGATAAATTAACCGTTGAATCTTTTCCGCTTAGACATAGAGTACCTACCTGTGGTTTTCTTTTTAAAGAGAAACCTCGCTTACGTAGTTTGCGAAAGGATATGATTACGCACTTAAATATTCCCATAAAGGAGTTACATGGAATTAGAGAGGGGAATAGTTTTACAGATATTGAAGGAACTTTTTATTCCAATGAACAATTAACTTTGAAGCCACCCAAAGCCCGTTCCTATGCTTTTGTATCTGATACTGCTAAGCTTGAAAAAATTGTTCCACTGATTTCTGGAATTGATTTGTTGTATCACGAGTCTACTTTTGCCGATGAAGGTAAAAAACGAGCCAAGCAAACTGGGCATACTACCGCAAGACAAGCTGCTGAAATTGCCTTAAAAGCGAATGTTGGAAAACTATTATTGGGGCATTTCTCTAATAGGTATAAAAACCTGAATATCTTATTGAATGAGGCTCGTGAAGTTTTTCCGCATAGTTATTTGGCTACCGATGGAAAAGAGTTTTCTGTTACTGTATAGTGATTGTTGTTTTGAAAAATAAGATTATTTGAGTGCAATTTTATATAATTTTCAATAATTTTTACTCGTAATTTGACCGATATTTTTGGTAATTCTATTAACTTAAAACCTAAATCAGAGTAAATCTTTTTAATGCTTAAATAAATACTTTTTGAGTATTCAAAAGTCTCGGGTCGTTGGGCATCGTTAATAAATATATCTTTCCAGGGCGGGCAAATAAAAACGGTATTGTAGTATTGGTTTGCTTTTGCAAAGTACTTATCCTTAACTTCAAATTTATTAACTTTTAGGTAAGCAATTATATCGGGAATACCTCTGTCGTAAAATGAAAATTCATTAAGGTTATTATCCAGTTGTTTTTCCATTCTGCATAAGCACTCTTCTGCAAAACAAGAAAGATTTTGCCATGGGGTTAAATCTCCATTTATTAGCTGTTGCTTTTTAATTATTTGACGAGACACCTCTGGATAAGTAGAAAAGCCTTTTTTGCCCAGAGTATTTATAATAGATGTTTTGCCTGAGCCACCACCACCTGTAATTATAATTCGTTTATTTTTCATCTGTAAAAGAATTGCACTAACGCATTGGTTGTTATAAATACCTATTAATTATGGAAGAGTATTTCTCAATTTTTATCTCAGACAAGGACTGCTGCATAGTGGTAAATTATAATTATAGCACTAAGCATAATAATAGATGTGGCTGCATTAATTAAGCAGGCTTTAATAATATCAATATGTGTAACAGACCTATTATTATTGCCAATAAATGGTTTTTGTACCATTTTACCATGATAATAATTAGAGCCACCAAACTGTAGGTTAAGTATACCACTAAGGGCAGCCTCAGGGTAACCTGCGTTAGGGCTGCTATGATTATTTGCATATTTAAAAATAAATAATATGCCTCTATAGCTAAGTGTTATAAAAACCATAATTAGGGCGGTAATGCGAGCCGGAATAAAATTAAAAATATCGTCGGTTTTAGCTGCAAACCAACCAAATTGTTTATAGCGTTCGTTTTTGTATCCTATCATTGAGTCGAGAGTGTTTATCATTTTATATGCTAACATTAGCGGAACGCCTCCAATAGCAAAGTATAAAAGCGGAGCAATTATACCATCGCTTAAATTTTCGGCAAGTGTTTCTAAAATTGCAGTTCGAATCTGTTGCTTATTTAATTGTTTGGTTTCGCGCCCAACAATGTAACTAAGCTTAATACGAGCTGTCTCTATACTTTCGTTTTGCATAGCTTTCTCAACTCGCCAAGCCTCTTTAATTAAACTATGATTAGCAATACCATAAAATACGCCAATGCTAGTGGCTATAATTAATGGAATTTTATAAGCCTCAATATATTTGAAAATTAAGAATAGTATTAACCAAGTTAACGAAATTAAAGATACAGCTACTATTGCTCCCTTAATTTTGCGATGCTTATTTTTGTTGAGCTTTTTTTCTGCCTTACTTATAATATTGCCAAATAGCCTTATGGGATGTGGTAGCCACAGTGGGTCACCAATAATACTATCGAGTATAAACCCAATAATAAGCGAAGCTATTAGAGTTTGATTTATTATTGCATCCATTGTTTTAGAGCTTGCACTAAAAGGTTATTATTTTGTTCAGACTGAATGGCAATTCGAAAATGACCTGAGCTTAAACTTTTAAAATTTGATGCGTCACGAATAAGTAAACCGTGATTTTTTGCTAAGTATTCTTTTAATTCAGCTGCCGTTTTGTGTTTGGTTTCTGCCAAAAAGTAGTTGCAGTCAGCTTCTAAAACATTAATGTTTGGAATACTATTTAGGTTTTTCTGTAACTGTTTAGAATATCTGGTTAGTATTTTTTTATCTAATAGTAGAGACTGATAGTTATTTATAATATAATTACCAGCTGCAATAGCTAAGCTATTTACCGCCCATGGTATTTGATAATTATGTAATTTTTTAATATGTGAATCGGATGTTAAAATAATGCCCAAGCGTAATCCTGGTATGACAAAGGCTTTCGTGAACGATTTTGTAATAATCAGATTTTTATATTTTTGAATTAAGCTAATAGACGATTCAAATTTTGTACATAGCTCAGCATAAGCTTCATCTATAATAAAAGTAGTATTGGGATGCATTTTTAGCCAAGCCTCAATTGTAGTTGTAGAAATAACTTTACCGTCAGGATTATTTGGGTTTGCAAACCAAACAAGTTGAGTATTAAATTGGTGTTTACTGTTAATGTTTGAGTTAAGTATATACTCAACTGAAATATTGTGCTGCTCGCAAGCATCTGCATACTCGGCAAAAGCAGGAGCTATAATTGTTGCTGTATTTTTGTTTAATGCTTGAGCAATTAGATAAAAAGCTTCGGCTGAGCCATTTGTAGCTATGCAGAAACTATTGGGTAGTTTGTAGAAATTTGCTGCTTTTTGAGTAAATGAAATAGCATTTGGCTCAGGATAATTTGCTATCCTTTTAATATGGTTACACAAATAATTGAGTAATTCGGGTTTAGGGCCTTCGAACCAAACATTTGAGCTAAAATCGGCAATAATATTTGGGTAGTTATGTAAATCGTTTCCGTGTCCGTTTATCATATGTAAAGAGGTATTAGGGTTTTAAGGTAGCAAGGTAACAAGGTGATATAAGGTATAGAGCTTGCATATTGCTTTATTTAATTTTTTTGGATATAACTCACCTGCCAAAGTTACACTGCAGCTGGTTCCCCGAGGATTATTTAATTTCACTGTTAAGTATTTCATAAAATTGTTGCATATCGGTATTTTTACGAACATGGTCTGCTAATTTATCGAATTGTTCTTCTTTAAATTCAGAATAATTGAATGGCTTAATCCTTTCTTTTATACCATTATTCTCTAATATGTAATTTATTACTGCCGTGTTATCTAGTATTCCATGTATGTAACTTCCCCAAGTTTTTGGATTAATATAGCAACCATCTTCAATTCCGTTTTTTGTTTTGCACAAAGGCTTTGCGTTTTCAAGAGTAGTTTTGCCCATATGGATTTCATAGCCTTCACACTTATTTGAACTGTCAAGAAAACTAAAAGTACATTGTTCCGTAGTTTTACTTTTCAGTATTTCGGTGTTGACTGGTAAAATTCCTAAGCCAGGAATAGTGCTTACATCGCCTTCTATGCTATTGGGGTCGTTAATTGTTTTACCCATAATTTGGTAGCCACCACAAATGCCATATACTGCTTTCTCATTTTTGTGTGCTGAAATAATAGCTTTTGCTAGTCCATTTTTCCGCAACTGAACTAAATCGGAAATGGTGTTTTTTGAACCTGGTATAATAACTACATCGGCATTTTCAACTTCGGTTGGCTCGGCTGTGTAAAAAAGGTGAACTCCATCAATATGCTCCATTGCATTAAAGTCGGTAAAGTTAGACATGTGCCTAAGTAACACGACTGCTATGTTTAATTTATTGGCTACATTAACTCCGTGGTAATTGTCAACAACAACAGAGTCTTCTTGCTCAATTTTTATATCACGAAAGTAAGGTATTACAGCTAATACGGGAACGCCCGTTAGTTCTTCAAGCATTTTTCGACCCTCTGTAAATAAGTCGATATCGCCACGGAATTTATTAATAATAATGCCTTTAATATGCTTACGTTCTTCAGGGCTTAATAATTGAATGGTACCGTAAATACTACCAAAAACACCACCACGATCAATGTCGGCAATTAAAAAAGTGGCAGCATTGGCGGCAATAGCCATGCGCATATTTACAATGTCTTTATCGCGCAAATTCAACTCCGATATACTACCAGCTCCTTCCATTACTATGGGATTGAAATTTGCAGCAAGAGTTTTATATGATTTTACTACCTCATCAAAAAGATTATCGCGGTCGGTTCCTAAAAAATATTCTTTTGCACTTTGATTGCCAATTGGTTTGCCATGTAGTACCACTTGGGCTGTTTTGTAATCGGTTGGTTTTAGTAGTATAGGATTCATTTCAACACTACAAGGAATTTGACATGCTTCGGCTTGTACTGCTTGTGCACGGCCAATTTCTAAACCATTGGGAGTAGCAAAGCTATTAAGCGACATGTTTTGAGCCTTGAATGGAGCAGGGGAGTAGCCATCTTGTTTTAGAATTCGGCAATAGGCTGCATTTATTACACTTTTACCCACATCGGAACCGGTACCTACAAACATTAAAGAGTTTAGTTTTTTTATATTGTTCATGTTTATTATTTATTATGCCACTAATTTGTTAATTATTTTGTTTCGAGCTACGGGTTTCGAGTTTAGTTAGCTGCCTACTAATTACTTTTTGTTAATAATATAAAAAGTCGCAAATAAACCATTACTCATTGTTCAATATAAGTATTCATTAATTTGAAATTCTAATATGACTTGTATTAATCACTTTACTTTCTTCAAAGGATGTCATGTCAGTTAAAACGGCAACTGCACCTTTTAAAATTGAATATGCCAATGTAGCACCAGTGCCTTCTCCAAGGCGCAAATCTAAATCTAAAATAGCATCTCCATTCATAAATTCAATCATTTTTATATGTCCTTGCTCTTTCGATTGATGAGAGAAAAAGGCATAATTGAGCACTTTTGGATTAATAGCTTGAGCAACTAATAGTGCAGAAGTGGTAATGAAACCATCGGTAATAATTATCATTTTATTTTCGGCAGCTTGCAACATTCCGCCTGCAATAGTGGCTATTTCTAACCCGCCATAACGAGCTAGGTTTTCAACTGGATTGCTTGAAACTCCGTGTTTTTCTATTGCTTGTTTAATTACATTGGCTTTATGACTAACCCCGTCATATGAAAGTCCGGAACCTGGTCCAACACAATCCTCAATAGTTAAGTTGCAGAAAATTGACATTAGCGCCGAGGCGGGTGTTGTGTTTCCAATGCCCATTTCACCAAAACCTATGATATTTGTTCCTTGCTCATGAAATTTATTTACTATTTCTTTACCATTATTTATAGCTTGCTTACATTCAGTAAGTGTCATGGCTGGTTCATACAGAAAGTTAGCGGATCCTTTTTTAATTTTAACATTAATTAGTTTTTCGTTTATTGGAAAGTCATAATCAACACCGGCATCGGCTACCCATAAATCCATACCATAAACTTTTGAGAATAGACCAATTCCCCCTCCTCCGGCTAAAAAATTATTTACCTGTTGCCAGGTTATCTCAACAGGGCAGGGGCTAACACCTTCTTTTGTAATGTGATGATCGGCTGCAACAGTTAGTATTACCGGTTTAGTGAATTTTGGAGTAAGGGAATGTTGAATCATGCCAATTCTGAGTGCAATTTCTTCAAGTTTACCCAATGAACCAACTGGTTTGGCCTTATTGTCAAGCTTTAGCTGTATTTCATCTTTAAGATGTTGGGCAATATTTGGTATGTCTGTTTTAATCATTTGTTATATTTAGTGTTGTTACGCTTCCATAGTCAATATCAATGTCGAAAGCTTTTTCTGGATTCATATTTTGCAAATGACATAGAAATGCTCGGATGCTTCCTCCATGGGATATAATTGCTATTCGTTTATAGTTAAAGCTTTTCTTTTTTTCTTTGTAGAAATCGATAATTCTGTTTATTTGGTCTTGAAACGATTCTCCATTGGGACATCTATTTTTAAGATAGTTTTCCATCCAGCTTTTGCCTTCAGATAATTCAAATAATTGTTCCCATGTAAGCCCTTCCCAATCGCCGAAGTTAAGTTCTTTTAGTCGTTCATCAGTATTTATAGTTTGGTGCGGAAATAATTCTTTTGCAAGTTTTAAACTCCTGCTAAGTGGACTCGACCAAATTTCATCGAATGAAAGACTCTTTATTTGGTTTGCTGTATCTAATACCTCTTCTTTAAAGGTAGATGCAACATCCACATCGGTAAAACCATAACATATGCCTTTTTCAACAGCTACTTTCGTATGTCGGATTAAAACAAGTTCCATGCTTCGTTATTTTGTAGTACAAGTATGCATAAATAGAATACCACTTCAGTTATTTGCTGTAATGCACCAAGAACATCACCTGTATAGCCGCCAATTTTTTTAACTATATATCTTTTGAATATTAGTGTTACAAAAAGAATTGCAATTGAAAATATTAGAGCAGCAAACCAACCTATCCAAATAACAGGAACAAGTCCAGTAATGATTGCAAAGAATAAAGCCAAGTAGCTTCCTCTATGTCCAATGGGCTTTGATTTGCTGGTTTCGTCTTCGCGAACATACTGTGTAATGTAAATGAGTGCCACAGGTATTATGCGGCTAAATGTATGTCCGGCTATGATTATACCAATTAGTAAAGAAGTATTTAATGCATTTAAAGCAAGAAATTTAGTAGCCAACATGAATATTAATCCAACAGAGCCATAGGTTCCTATTCGGCTATCTTTCATAATGGTTAGTACTTTTTCTTTAGTGTAACCACCACCAAAACCATCGCAAAAATCGGCAAATCCATCTTCATGAAAAGCTCCTGTCAGATAAACAGAGAATGCCATTGATAGTAAAATAGCTATTTCGGATGGTAGAATTTTCGAAAATCCAAAATATACTAAAGCGGTTAATACTCCCACAATTAAACCAATAAGAGGAAAGTAGCGCGTAGATTTACTTAGCATTCCATTGTTGTAGTCCTTTATTTTTGGTATCGGAATGCGTGTATAAAACATTATGGCTGTTAGGAATATTCGTATTTGGTTCATTGTTATATTTTTAAGCTCGCAAAGGCACAAAGGCGCAAAGATTTTTATTCTATCATTGAATCATTCTCGCATTAAATACAAGCCACTAATTCACGAATTATTTTTCTTCCATTGCAAAGGTATTAATGTGCATCGTTTTAATTCTTGAAAAACTCATTCTTAATTCTAGGTTCTGTATTTTAACTTCTATTCTTTATTAGAAATCCCTGCATCTTCAAAGCTAGCCATTTCGTTTAAAAAGGCAACTGCCGATTTAATTATAGGATAAGCGATTGCAGCACCTGTACCTTCGCCAAGTCTTAATCCCATAGATAAAATAGTTTTTGCCTCTAGGTAATCGAGCATATATTTATGACCATTTTCATCAGATGTATGACAGAATATTGCATTGTTTTTAATTGAATTATCTATTTTAAAAGCAGTTAAAAATGCTGATGTAGCTATAAAACCATCAACCATAATTACCATGTTCTGCTTTTTAGCTTCGAGCATAGCACCACACATCATGGCAATTTCTAAGCCACCAACAGCGGCAAGTGTTTCTATTGGTTCAGTTACTTTGTGTTTGTTAGCTACTTTAATTAAAATTTTTTTCTTTTTGTTTATTCCGGCATCATCAAATCCGGTACCCGCACCAACACACTGTTGCATGCTTAAACCAGTAAATTTGTGCATAAGTAATGCAGCAGCCGATGTGTTGCCAATACCCATTTCGCCAAAGCCAATAATATTACAATCGTTTTTTGCTTCCGTTTTTACAATGTTGGCTCCTTTACTCATTGCGGCGTTACATTCTTCAATGGACATAGCTGGTTCTATAAGGCTATTTTTAGTTCCATTGGTAATTTTGGCATTTATTAAATTGGGTGATTCTGGGAATTCAAAATCAACACCAGCATCTACTACTTTAAGAGCAATGTCGTTTTGTTTGCAAAATACATTTATGGCGGCACCACCATTAAGAAAGTTCATTACCATCTGAAAAGTAACTTCTTTTGGAAACGGACTAATGCCTTCTTCAGTAAGGCCATGGTCGGCAGCAAATACTAGCATGGTTGGCTTTTTTAGCGCAGGTGTTAAAGTATTCTGAACAGCACCAATTTGTATAGCTATTTCTTCTAACTGTCCAAGTGACCCTGGAGGCTTGGTTTTATTGTTTATTTTGAGTGTAAGTTGTTCTTTCATAGTTTATTTAAAGTTTTTTGTTTCGCAAAGTCGCAAAGAGTGAAAACAATGTTACGAGTTTGACTGCTTACTGTTTACTGAATATTTTTGATTCTATCATTTACTCATTCTATTATTCATTATTTAACTGTCATTGGAATACCTGAAACCATCAGAATTACTTCATCTGCAAGGTTTGCAATATGTTGATTCATCCATCCTTGTAGGTCAGTAAATTTACGACCCACCTCAGTTTCGGCATGCATACCCATTCCTAGTTCGTTGCTAACCACAATAAGGGTACAGTCTTTTTTTATAAGTTCAGTCCATATTATCTTTGCTTCGCTTAGCGATTTTTCCAAGTTGTATTTGTTGTCGTGAAAAATATTAGTCAACCAAAGAGTAATGCAATCTAAAACAATGGTTTTGTTTTCTAGCTTCAGATGTTCAAGTTGCTTTTCTTCTTCAATATTTTCCCATTCTTCACCACGGTCAGATTTATGACGTTTAATTCTCTGCTCAAAATCGGTATCCCAAATTCGCGATGTTGCCAAATAAACTGGATTTTCAGAAAGTTCAAGAGCTTTGTTTTGAGCAAAGCTACTTTTACCGCTACGCTGTCCGCCTGTAATAAGAGTTATTTTTGCCATGTTTCACTTATGTGTATTACTATAAAATTAAGTCAGAAAGTAGTTATTTCAATTTCTTGTCTCCATTTTCCGTTCTCCGTTCTTACGGTTTCTTTTTTTGCCGCGAATGCACGAATTATTTTATTTATCAATCTTTTTTTAGTTCAATCCCCTCTATCTCATTTAATCTTTTTCAATCCTTTCAATTTCTTTTACTACATATTAACATTCCCAATTAAAAAGCCACGAACGCACTAATTAAAAGATACTGTTTGCTAATTTGCATCTTGGTGTTCTTTGTGAAATTAACTTTGAGCTCTTTGTGGTAAAAAAAACGCAAAGCTGTTATTTAAATATTCTACTATTCAATTTTTTTCTTTCTCCTGTTTCCGTTCCCCATTTTCCCTTTTTACCACGAAGATACAAAGGCGCAAAGTTTTTCCCGTTCTCCATATTTCGGTCTCCGATCTCCGTTTTTACCACAAAATCTTGCAAAGAAAATTCATTAGAATCCCTTTGCAAGATGTGTGATTTAAGTATGGAGATACCTAAACCCCTAAGTCTAATTTCAAAAAGACTTTAGTCAACAGTTAATAACATATATGGAGCAATACCTGTTTCGTATTCTTTAACAAAAGTCCCATCGTTTTTGTATTTTTTTACCAAACCATTTCCAGTAACACCTTCCGATATAAATACAAGTACATTGTCATCGTTAACACCAATACCATTCATAGCCGATACTCCCTTGACAAACATATCGGTATCGAAAGATTTTGATGCAACATTAAACGTTGCAACAGCACCTGAAATCTTCCAATTTGCATCGTATGCTGATGTCATTACATAAATTTTAGAGAAATCGTTATTTGCCGACATAATGTTTACATATGATGAGCTTATACCATCTAATTTATAAACGGCATCAAGTTTATCAGTGGTGGTATTTATATAACCCAAACCTGTTTCTGTAGATGGTTTGCTATATGAGCTTATTAAAGAAACATACAGATTGTCATCTTTATCTTTAACAAAATACGTATTAACAGCAGGTGTAGCAATATAGGAAATAACCTCGGTGTTTAAATCTATAACAGCAACACTGTCTTTATAGTTTAAAGCAGCATAAAGTTTATTATTTGCAATAGCTAATCCCTCGGGACCGCCATGCAATGTAATTTTACCTTCAACTTCATTTGTTTTAATATTAATTTTAGCAATATACGAAAGGCTAATATCTTTCCAAACATCACCACCCCAGCACGATACATATAAATAATCGCCCTTGCCAATACAGTAACGAGGTTTTGTAATATCATTACCTGCAATACCATTATGCGTTTGCTCAAATGAATCTTCGTCAACAAAAAATACTTGGTCGGTATTGTTGCCCATAAAATATATTTTATTGTTAAAATTGTAAGTGTATGCTGAGTTTGACACCATAGCAACGCTGTTTACTGCTTTATAGTAGTTGTTTGTAACAGTGTCGTTTTTAGTGTCAAAAATGGATGCTGTACTTTTGTCACCACTATAACTACCATAATTAATAATGTATTTCCCACCTTTTCCGGCATTGTCATTATTGTCATTTTTATCGTTACATGATGTAAATGTAAAGGCTGCAAATGCCATAAGTAATAGTAGAGTAAATTTGTTTTTCATCTGTTTTATTTTTGATTGTAAATATTTAGAAAAAGTTATTTGAAATTGTATGTTAAGCTTATTCTGTAATTTATTCGTGGCATGGCATATTCCCAATCAGATATATAATTGGTATTTAGTATGTTGTTTACCATTCCGTTAATTCTTATTTTATTATTATTGTTAATTTTTAGATTGTAGCTTAAGGCAAAATTCAAAAGTACATATGGGTCAATAATATTTTTCTCCTCTTCGTTTGTATATTGCTCGTGAATATAGTTGGCATCTATTGATATGCTTATTTTTTTATGAGTAACGGTTGTAAAAAAGTTACCACTATGTAAAGGCACATACTCTAGTTGACGATTTATTGCATTAGAGCTTTTTTTAGATGCTTTACGTTGAGTAGATGTTAATGTGTAGTTTATTCCTGAATGCATTTTAACAATATAAAGAGTGTAATTTACATCAACCATTAGTTCAAATCCTTTGCTTACAACATTTTGTATGTTTTCGGCATACCAACCCATCGAGTTTGTTGTATCTCCTGGTAGCCAAAGAATCCATTCGTTAATATCCATGTAAAACAGGTTGACTTTTAAATTCCCAAAAACATTATTGTCGCAGTAGCTTAGTTTAGCTCCGGCTTCGTAGCTCATGCCGTGTTCGGGTTCTAAATCTGGATTACCTCCGGGTATCCAAAACCTGTCGTTAAAGGTTGGTACACGGTAGCTTTTTGCAATATTGCCGCTAATATTTAAAATATATTTTTCCTTGGAAAGCGCAATGTAGTTTACACCAAGCGAAGGGGTAAAAGGTATAGTAAAGTTAGTTACAAAACCTTTGCGAATATTTGCCGTTGCCTTTAGTTTGTTAAAAAAAGTATGATTATATGAGGCATAAAGGTCAATTCGATCTTCGTAATCTAAACCTACAGGATACGCATATACTTTGGGGTAAATACGTGCTGCTTTTGTTCCAATCTTATAACTAGCGTTATTTATAAAGTCATGTTCAATAAAAGCATTTCCAATAAAACGTTCGGTTTTTATGGCATCACGTGCATTGCCTTTATGTATTGAATTATCGTTTACGTAACCTGTCCCAAATTGGTATTTAAAGGCATTTTTTCTATTCTTGTAATCGGCCCATATTCGTATGTGCTTGTTTTGATATGTTTCTTGATAATTAGGTTTGGCTATATTTGTTTGCATTTTTTGTTGTATAAAATGCCAATCGTTTTCAAGCCACACTTTAAATAATAAAACTTCTTTTTCTGCAAATTTGTAGTTTAACTCTTGCATAATGCCCATGTTTTCAATGTTAGCATTATGCTGAGTGTCTATAACTTCAAATATTTGATTTTCGAAATCTCGAACATTAGGATTAATATACGTAAAATTATTGTTTTTGTAATAATAGTACGCTCTCGATACTGACTCAAACTTACCATTTCCTAAAAATATTTTAGTTCCATATAATTGCTCTCCAAACGAACCATGAGCAGTTCTTACTTCGGCTTTAAAGCCTTTTACCCAATAGTTTTTTAAGCCTAAGTGTATAGCGCCACCAATGTTTCCTGAGCCATTTACCGAGCTTGAACTACCGTATTGAATTGCAACTTCGTCGAACAAATACATAGGTACATTGCTTACGTTGGAGTGCCCAAGTGTTAACGAGTTTATATTTATACCGCCAAAATTAATGCTGGTATGGTCGGGCGCTGTGCCACGAATACGTATGGTTGAAAGTGCACCAGCGTTTGCTTTTAACGAAATAGGAGTAGTACGGCTTAGTAGTTGTTCTAGGCTACCATCTTGTGCCAATTCAAATTGTTTGGCAGGTATTTTCTCAATTTTTGCACCCGATTGAAAGCGGCTTATGCTTTCGCCAGATATTACAACCTCTTGAACATGAACAGTATCGTCGGTTTGGTAATCTTGTGCATTAGCAATATTCGTAAAAACGGCTAAAAAAAAGATAGCAGCTACCAGTTTATAATTAGTACTTAAAAAAGGTGTTGAGTTTTTCATAGTTTTAATTAAAAACCTTTTCCCCGAGGTTTATTATTAATTTTTTTGTTATGAATTGAGGCAGGTCTTCTGGCTTGTCCCAACTTTTGATGCCTTCCCACCTAGCCTGAGGCTAAATAGTGGCTGTGGTTCAAAAGTTATCTAGCCTAAGGCTAGAGGACTTACAGCTGCGGGTACAGCTCCAGATTTTCTAGCCTAAAGCTAGATCACTGGATTCCCTATTATCAAAAACTACAAAAAAGTAGTTTGAGAACCAAAATTCGAGTGCAAATGTAACCGTTTTTTTTTTAATTAAAATGACTTTTATATTTTTTAGGACAATTTTTAAAAAAACACGTCTGCCTTGTTAAAGTTGTAAGGCTTACATACAGACTTTATTTAGCTGAGCCTTTGTGGTGTATTTGTTTTTGCCACAAAGGCACATAGTTTTTTAATCTGTCATTATTGCCTTCAAAATTCAGTGTGTAAAATAATTTTTGTAATAAATAAACCAATAACTATTTTTACAATAGTAAAACTATTCCCAAAATAAACGGGACAAGCTATGCGAGGGAAGCAATTATCTTATATTGTTTTAAACCAATGAAAACAGAAAATACAAAAAGTAAAAGGGTAATTGCTTTGAATAAAGCACAGCTGAATGCTGTTACCAATGAGCATAATCGCTTATTGGTGCTGGCAGGCGCCGGCTCAGGTAAGACGCATACTTTAATTGGGCGAATAAATTATTTGCTTTTAAATAAAAATATAAAACCGCGAAATATACTTGCCATTACATTTACTAAAGATGCAGCCAACGAAATGATTGATAGGTTGCTCGAAGATGCTGATAAGAGTGGTGAGTTTAAAAAAATAATAAATCAACCTGAATTAAGTAGTTACGAAAAGTCAGAGTGTCGAAAGCAGTATTTGAATAGTTACCCGTGGTTAAGTAAAATTACAATATGTACTTTTCATAGTTTTTGCTATAAGCTATTACGCGATAAAGGAGTGCATCAATTCGACAATCGGTTCAAAATAATTACCCATAGCTCGTATTCTAAAATAGGTAATTATGAGAACCAGTGTCCCGAAAACATAATGTCGGTTATGCAAAAGGTTCTTATTGAGGCTTGCGAAAAACCAAGTTTTTTACTTGCTTTAAAACGATATATTATTGATTTTTATGTTGATAAAGTAGAGACAAGTAAACCATGTAATTCAAAAAATTATGCCAAGCCATTTACAACATTGAGTGGCGAAAAAGTTCGCTCAAAATCGGAGCAGTTTATAGCCGATTGGTTATACAGGCATAGTATAAGATACATGTATGAGCCTCTTGTTAATTTTGCCGACTTTAATTTTAAACCCGATTTTTATATTCCCGAGGGTAATTTATATCTTGAGCATATTAGCGATAAAAGTAGTCCGATGCAAAATAAAGAACAGCAATTTAAAAAAGCATCTAAACGCTTGGTTCGTACTTTTGAAACAATGACAAAAGACTCAAACCAATTCTCAAAACATTTAGAGAGAATTATAAAGGGCCAGCTTAGTAAAACATACCAAGCAAATGCAGCTTTAAATTACGAGGAAGAATTTTCAGGCTATCATGTACATGTTAAAGATTTTGCCCGCGATGTATTACAGGTCCTCGATAAAGTTAAAGTTGAAAAAGTGCATTCGTCAACGGTTTTTAAACGAGGCGCAAATTCTCCACACCAACGAGTTCGAGATTTTTACCAACTTGCACAAATTCTTATTAAAGCTTTTCATAATTACCTTACTAACAAATCGTATCTCGATTTTAACGACCTTTCAATTCAAGCTGTCGAGCTGTTAAAGAACCATGCTGAGGTTAGGGAGTTTGTTAATAATAGATATACACATATTTTGGTTGATGAGTTTCAGGATGTTAATAGCTTGCAAATTGAGCTTATTCAGCAAATTATTTCGCATAATACTAATTTGTTTTGTGTGGGTGACGATTGGCAGGGTGTGTATGGTTTTCGTGGTTCAGATGTAAGGTATATTGTTAATTTCAAGAAATATTTTGCCTCGGCTAAAATAATAGAGCTGAACGTAAATTACCGAAGCAACCAAACCATTGTTGAGGCTAGTAACGAGCTTATTCGTAAAAATAAATTTATAGTAGACAAGCAGCTACAGGCATCTAATAAAAAACTTAGCAAACTAAATATTTATTCGGCAAATGAGGCGGGTATCGACGATGTTGAGTATTTAATTAATCGTGTAAAAAAGCTTTATGAACAAGGTTTAAATAATAACGATATTTTAGTGCTTTACAGGCGAACAAAAATGTATGAACCCTATAAACGTGCGCTTCAAAAAGAGAATTTATTAGTATCGGCAAAAACTATTCATGCAGCTAAAGGTTTGGAGGCTAAGGTGGTTTTTATTATTGGTTTATTGCAGGGTTATGGTGGTTTTCCCGACATTTGGTATAATGATGCAATTTACCAGATTATACGCAAAGAAAAATTCCAGTTAATGTTAGAGGAAGAGCGTCGTTTGTTTTATGTAGCCCTAACCCGTGCGCGCGACGAAATAAACCTAATAACATTACGTAATAACGAATCGCAATTTATTGATGAAATACCACTCAGGTACTTTTCAATACCTAAAGTAACCGTTATGACTGTTGCTAAGTGCCAAAAATGTGGAATGCAGTTAGAAACTGATGTAAATTATTGTAGCGATTGTGGACAGAGTACTGTTAAATAATATATTGTTAGATATTAGACCTGCCTTGGCGGCGCTAGACCTGTCTGTATTCCATGATAAAATAAATTTAAAGGAAGGTAAGCCTTGGTGACTGACGATAGGCAGGGCAGATAGGACGGAATCGTAACTTGTTATTTCTTAGAGTTTAGAGTGAACTAGAGTTGTCGGTTAAAAAGAGTTTGAAAAATATTTTTTTTAATTTTATACTTATTGCTTTTTAACCACAAAGACACGAAGTTACAAAGTTTTTTCAGTTCAGTATTTTCCTGTTTCCGTTCTCCGTTACTCTTTACTTGATACTTATTGCTGTTTTTTAACTTATTAATATTCAATGCCCTTTCGGCTTTTAACACCTTTGTCGTAGGGATGTTTTTCTTTTTTTATAAAGCTTACATAATCGGCTTGTTCTAAAATTTCTTGTTCAGCATACCTTCCAGTTAAGACTAATTCAGTTCCCTTAGGTTTTTTTGAAATAAACTCAAGTAGTTGTTTTGTAGTTAAACATTTTAAATAAGTTGAGATATTTATTTCGTCTAATATCAGTAAATCAACAGTATTGTTTTTTAAATATTCTGATAAGAATTCTAAAGCTTCTGTGGCTTCTTTTGATAATTGTTCAATGCTTAAATTTTTATTAAACATAGGACAACCATTAGCGAAACCAAATACCTTAGCCCCATTTTTTTCGAGCATATTTTTTTCGGCATATCCATATTTTTCTGGTTCTTTATGAAAATGTGCATACACTACACTTTTTCCATGACCTAACGAGCGTAAGGCTAAACCAACGCCACATGTTGTTTTTCCTTTTCCGTCGCCTGTGTAAACGTGTATTAGTCCTTTTTGTTCAAAACTCATAATTTTGCATTCTTTTGTCAGTATTTCTCCTGTCTCCTGTCTCTGTTCTCCGCTATTACTACAAAGGCACAAAGAGTAAATATTTTTTTGTTTAATATTCTTTCCTATTTCTGTTTTTCGTTTTTCTGTCTCCGTTTTCCGTTCTTTTATTTGTTGTATATTAACTCGTTCAATTTTATAATTGTATTTAAAAAATTATGTGGAGTTGGACGGCACGATAGAGACGCATCAACCACAAGAATTTTATTATTTTTTGTAGCACTTAAATCCGTATAGCTTTCCCAAATTTGTTTTTCTTCGGCACTAACAATCCCCATTGTTACAATAATTATAATGTCGGGGTTCTTCATAATTACTTTTTCGCGACTAATACTGCCAATAGTTTGGTCGGCAGCAATATTAATGCCACCAATAATGTCAATATAATCTTGCATAAAGGTATTGGGTATTGCTGTAAATAAGGGTTTTGCACCAATTTCTATAAATATTTTTGGTTTATTGCCTTTGGGTATAGTCTGAATAATACTATCCATAATGCTATTGCATGAATCGGTGTAAGCTCTAGCTTCTTGTTTTTTGCCTACCAATGCTCCCAAGCGTATAAATTGCTCGCATGTTTCGTTCCAGTTTTTTGGCGATGCAAAAAGCTGGGTTTTAATGCCCAATTGTTCAATTCGTTTAATTTGGTTGGGTTTAAACATTGTTGTGTAAATAACCACATTGGGCTTTAAGCTTAGTAGCTTTTCGGTGTTCATGCTAATTGCTGAGCCAACTACCAAATCTTCGTTATCGGCTAAGTCGCAAAAGCTTGTACAGCCAACAATATTTTTTTCGCAACCTAGTTCCATTAGGTTAAATGTTGCCGCCGGCGACAGTGAAACTACTCGTGTGTTACTTTGTGCAAAAGTTATACTCGCAACTAATAGAAGCAATATTGATGTTGAAAATAGTTTTTTCATTTTTTTGAATGAATTAAATTATATAGAATATTTAGGCCCAAAGCAGCTCTTGGTCCGGGTCGTGAAAGTAATTCGCCATTAATATTGAGAACAGCATTGCTTGTAAAAGCTTTGGTTTGGTGTATTTGTTTGTTCTGTTCTATAAATTTGGCTTGTATTATATAATCACTGGAATCGGTTTTGTAAGGAATAATAATTACCTCTGGATTTGCATTTGCAATAGCATCAGCCAAATTTTTTTCTGGATAATCTATTAATTTTCCGCCCAACAAAGTAATTAGTTTATTGGTTTGACACTTGGGTTTGTGCGAGCAAAATGGGGTAGAGGTGCACAAATAACAAACTTTTACTTTTTTGTTTATTGTTTTTGCTTTCTCAAGAATGGCATCAATTCTTAATTGTATTTTTTGAGCTAATTTTTGAGCTTTTTCTTCCATATTAATTGCTTTGCCAATTTGAATTATTGTTTCAGGACTGTCTAGTAATTGCTTTGCCTCAATGCGAATAACTTTTATTTTATGCTCTTTAAAAACTGCCAATTTATCTTCCATATGCAAAGTAGTGGCTAGTATTAAATCAGGATCAAGCGCCAGTATTTTATCAATATCGGGTGTGGTAAATCCACCTATTTTTGGTAATATTTGGCAATGTTTAGGCTGGTTGCAATAATCTGTTACACCAACCAAAAGTTCAGCTGCACCCAATGCGCAGATGGTTTCCGATATTGATGGTGCTAAGGCTACTATTTGTTTATGCATTATTAACAATTGTTAATGGTAAAAGCCAGTGGTTTTTCTCGAACCTAGGCTCACCTATTGTAAATTGTATGGGTTTATTAAAAATTGGGCCATTAAAAACAAAGCTATGATACTCGCCATTTTCGGCACAGGCATCAATGCCATTTAAAAGGGTAATATCTTCAAGAAACTGTTTATTTATTATTTTCCCTAACCACTCCTTACTAAGATGAGTGCTATTTACCGAAACTGTTACTGTTTCAAAACCGTAATCAATAAACTCATTCAGCAGCTCTTTAGTATTATTTAGCCAAAGCGGAAAAATTGGTGTAATATTTAATTCAGAGCATACACGAGTTATCCATTCGTGATGCGCTTCAAGATATATATCGCCAAAAATACCACCTTGTACACCATGTTTTATTAGCTGCGAAATAACTTGTTTAAAATTATATTCGTAGCCCTTTTCGTTAACAGCTTGCTGAATTATTGGAATACCAAGTTCTTTTGCCTGTTGTTCTATAATATTTTTAGTTAGACCATGCGAACCTGAGTGCTTGCCATCTGCATTACACATATTTACAAGTGCAATTACATTATGTTTTTTTTCATTTATTATGCGGTTAAGAGCCAACATGCAATCTTTACCACCGCTCCACGATACAAATACATTCATTTTTTAGTAGATTATTAAGTATATAAATATTAGACTATGAGTATCGGAAATGATAGTTTATTCGCATACTTGAAATAACTAGTAATAGTCCTATTTGTTTTATACATAAATTGTTCTTTTAGTAAACTATAGGGAAAAGAGGTGGATTTCTAAATAATGAAATTCCTAAGCTTTTTTCCCGAAGCCTGATTTCCTCGGAAAATCCGAGTTTTATTAATTGAGAAATTGTATTTTCTCAATAGTATTTTACCCAAACAATAATATATTTTGTTGTAGGCAATATATGGCAGGTCTTCTGGCTCTCCTGACTTTTAGCTCCTTCCCATCTCGATAATATTCGAAAAAGTGGTTTGAGTTTGCTAAAAGTACTATGCAGGATTACAGCTGCGGGTACAGCTCCGGAATTTAACCGGATTCCCTTTTCATTACTGCGCAAAAAAAACACAGTAAAACCATTTTGGTGCAAATGTAATGCTTATTATTATATCTTTGCAAAAATAATATAGGCATAAATTATAAAGACGAATAGCGTGCAAGAAAAAATTCTAATCCTCGATTTTGGTTCGCAATATACTCAGCTGATTGCCAGAAGAGTGCGAGAGTTAAATGTGTATTGTGAAATATATCCGTACAACAAAATTCCTAAGTTAGATGATGGTTTTAAAGGTGTTATTTTATCGGGTAGTCCGTTCTCGGTTCGCGATGAAAATGCTCTGATTCCTGACTTATCTGAAATTAAAGGAAAATTACCTTTATTGGGAGTATGTTATGGTGCACAATATTTAGCTCACTTTTTTGGTGGCGAAGTTCTGCCATCTAAACATCGCGAGTATGGTAGAGCAAATCTTGAGTATGTTAATAATGAAAGCGTAATGTTTAAAGGCATTAGCAATAACTCGCAAGTATGGATGAGCCATGGCGATACTATTGCAACATTGCCTGATAATTATAAAATTGTTGCCAGTACAGCTGATGTGAAAGTTGGTGCTTTTGAAATTGAAGGCGAAACTACTTTTGGTATTCAATTTCACCCCGAGGTATATCATAGCACTGAGGGAATGACCATTGTTAAGAATTTTGTTGTTGATGTTTGTGGATGCTCACAAAATTGGACACCCGATTCATTTGTAGAAACAACTGTAAATGGTTTAAAAGAGAAGTTGGGTAACGATAAGGTGGTACTTGGTCTTTCAGGAGGAGTTGATTCAACGGTTGCCGGAGTATTGTTGCATAAAGCTATTGGGGAAAACCTTACTTGTATTTTTGTTGACAACGGACTATTGCGTAAAAATGAATTTGAGCAAGTTTTAGATTCATATAAGCACATGGGCTTAAACGTTATTGGCGTTGATGCAAAAGAGCTTTTTTATGAAGGTTTAGCCGGTATTACTGAGCCTGAAGCTAAACGCAAAAGCATTGGTAAAAACTTTATTGAGGTTTTCGACCAAGAGTCACATAAAATACAAGATGTTAAATGGTTGGCGCAAGGTACTATTTACCCCGATGTTATTGAATCGGTTTCGGTAAAAGGACCATCGGCAACTATTAAGTCGCACCACAATGTTGGTGGCTTGCCCGATAAAATGAAGCTTAAAATTGTAGAGCCATTAAATCTATTATTTAAGGACGAAGTTCGTCGTGTGGGTAAAGCTTTGGGAATTAGTCAAGACTTATTAGGACGTCATCCTTTTCCCGGACCCGGATTAGGAATACGAATATTGAGCGATGTTACTGCCGAGAAAGTTCGTATTTTACAAGATGTGGACGATGTTTTTATTGGTGGATTGAAAGCAGAAGGTTTATACGATAAAGTATGGCAAGCAGGAGCAATGCTATTACCTGTACAGTCGGTAGGCGTAATGGGCGATGAGCGTACTTACGAGAATGTTGTTGCTTTACGTGCTGTTGGTTCAACTGATGGTATGACAGCCGATTGGAGTCATTTACCATATGAGTTTTTAGCCAAAACATCGAACAAAATTATTAATCAGGTAAAAGGCGTTAACCGCGTTGTTTACGATATAAGCTCAAAACCACCAGCAACTATTGAGTGGGAGTAGGAGGAAGTTGAAGAGTTTAAAGTGCCTAGAGTACTTAGGGTTCACTCAAAAATAACTTCCGATTTTGATAAACATCTTTTGCACATATATAAAATTAAAAATACTCACAGTAACTCAGCTATGGTTGCGTTTTTTAACTT
>JAUXEM010000313.1 GCA_030620515.1 Salinivirgaceae bacterium | reverse complement strand
GTGGCTGACCAACCTTTCCACGTAGGATTGATTACCTACAGGCATGCTCAAAGGTGTTTCATCTTTTCAATACGCCTGAAAAAAAAAATCCCCACCTTATGGACTTGCACGGCGCAATAGCCTGAATAATTCATGCGTTTAGTTTGATGTAGCTGTAAAGCTTGTTCCGACAATTATCGGGAGCGTCGGAATCCATAGATATGTCTGTATATATACTCACACTAATTATTATTTTGTAGATGTTAGCGAACTAAAGCTTCAAGGGTTTAGCAAACCTGCGGCAGGCAGACGAAACTAACAGTAAATGCACTTGGAAACTTTTTCAAAAATTAATTTCTTTACAAACACAATATTATAGTATGATATTCAATTAATTATTTTTTTTTTAAAAGCTTATGGATTAATCAGTCCTCCAACAACCGAGCTTTTTCCTATTATAAAAATATATAATAACTATCCAATAAACAGAATATTAGCCATTTTATGTATAAGGTAGATTAGGGCTCATATCATAAAGTGACTATTCAAATAAAGAATGATATTTCTGTCAAATGAATGTCAAATATTGAAAAATAATTTACAAATAAAAAGGGTACTAATTAGAATTGAAATTATCAATCATTGCATTAAATTCTGCCGATGAAAGATCATTAATGTAGTAATTGCGTGGGTTATATTTTGTTCTTTTATAAATAACTTCATAATGTAAATGAGGACCTGTTGAAGTTCCCGTATTGCCTACGGTACCAATCACCTGCCCTCTAACAACGGTGTCTCCTTTAGCAACATTAATTAAATCTAAGTGAGCATATACGGTTTTGTAACCAAATTCATGTTGAATATCTACTCGGTTACCATACCCACTATTTGATTTTTGCACAAGTTTTATAATTCCATTACCTGTAGCGTATATAGTTTTACCAATGTTGGCAGCAAAATCTAAGCCATCATGCTTTTGCAATTTTCCAGAAATAGGGTGTATACGTATCCCAAACGGAGAAGATATTCTATGGTAGTCATATGGAGATACTGGAGAAATAGCAGGAACAGCTAATAAACTATCATTTAAACTCTTTAACGAAAGAAAAATATTATTAAAAGACTGAATTTGATTATCAAGTTGTTTAGAAATTATATCACTTCGTTTATTTGATTCTATTAACAAATCGCTACTTTGATATCCATCTAAATCACTATAACTATTTACACCACCAAAGCCTTGCTGACGAATAGATTGTGATATTGGATTCATTTGTGAAATTACACGATATAAATTATCGTCTTTATGTTGTATTTGAGCTAATTGATTTGTTATTAAATCGAATTGTGCATTTACGTCACTTACATTTTGCACTAATACTATTCCTTTATTCTCAAGGATAAATTTCTTAGGAGATTCTATTACACCAAAAAAGGAAATTCCCCAAAAACAAATACCTAAAAGAATACCTACTACTCCTATCCAATTATTCTTTTTAAGAATCGATAAAAGAGTGATTTTCTCTTCTCGGTAAACTAAACTTTCTTTATCTAAAATGTATTTATATCTCATTACACAAGCATTCGCCTTACAAATATATTTTTTTTTAGAGAAGAACCATAGAATAACACGTCTTTTTTAACAAAAAGCAAGCATTTTACCATAAAAACCATGTAATTATGTGCTTAAAAGCAACATTAAGTGATTTAATTCTAAAATAATTATATAGTATCTGCAAATTATTCTTCTCCTAATACTACCTATTGTCATAAAAATTAAGTCTCTAGTTATTTACATGCATCAACATATTAAAATTAGCATATAACTTTTAACTAATAATATTTTCATAATTTAATAAAATCAATAAACGATATCACTTAAATGATAATATTTAAATCACATTTACTAAAAAATCATTATATTTAATGCTAGAATTTCAATTTTTAACAAAAATCTGTAAAAATACAAATCATTCAAAAGCTATTTTTTTTAGCAAACTAGCATTTTAAACTACCAAATCTACATATCAGATGAGAATAAAGATGAGCATTAACACAAAGATGTTGACTTCAATATTAACAACATCAATAGTAAGCTTCTCTCTATCCGTTGGATACATTAGCCACAATACAAGCAAATTAGCATTGAACGATGCTGAAAAATTAGCATCTCAAGAAGCAATTGAAAATGCTGTTCGCATAGAAAAAGAACTATCCAATGACCTAACAATATTGCGAACACTAGCACAGGCCTTTACCGTATATGAAGATATGCCTGAAGATGAATGGCGTAATTTATTCGTAAAAATGTATTATAATGTTTTTGAAAACACTCCTGATTTTTACAAATTATGGGACAGCTGGGAAATGAAAGATTATGACACTACTTGGACTAAAGATTACGGTCGATTAACACATAATTTATTTAGACAAAATGGAAACATAGAACATAGCATTGAATATCGAAGTATGGAAGGTGATAATCCTGTGTACGCCACTGACAAATCAAAATCTTGCGATATTTTAACAGAACCATATTGGGATATATTTATTGAAGGGGATTCCGATGATAAATTTATAGCTAGTTTAGTATCACCAATAAAGCTTCATGGAAATTTTACCGGAGTAGTGGCTTGTGATATATCGATGGATCGTTTTCAGAAAATAGTTTCCGAAATAAAGCCTTTTGAAAATACTATTGCTTTTTTATGCTCAAACGAAGGTGTTATAGTAGGGCATCACGACTCCGAGCATATTGGGAAAAACATAAAGGAAATTTCTCCTGAGTTTGATGATCAATTTCAGCTTTCATCGCTTATAAATCAAGGTAAGACCAGTGTTTTTCAAGGAAACGACATTAATAATAATAAAATAATACTGGCCACTTGTCCTGTTATTGTTGCAGAACATAATATACCATGGGCTATTGTTGTAGTCATTCCAGTAAATATAGTTTTAAAAGAAGCCAATAGGTCTCAAACCATTTCTCTAATTGTAGCG
>JAUXEM010000189.1 GCA_030620515.1 Salinivirgaceae bacterium | reverse complement strand
TTCCGATTTTGGTAAGCATCTTTTGCACATATATAAAATTAAAAATACTCACAGTATATCTGCTTCCGAAGCAAGTTCGGAACAAGTTATGGTTGCGTGTTTCAATTCTATCTATGCGCAAAATTTTATTTCTAAATTATTGAACTTGTTTATAATTGTGAGGCATTCAAAAGAACAAATACAGCATTGAATAAGCAGTAAGGAAGATGAAATGGAAATTCACCGCACAAATAGCACATTTGTTTTTTTGCCGACACGCAAAATATCCACCCGAAAAAACAAAAGAGCTGTTTTTTGCCAGCACACCAAGATAATTTGTATTTTTATATTTTTTAATAATATTGAAAGTTTAATAATGGGAATATTTCAGAAATCGGTAATAAATAATCATTTGACACAGCTTGACAAAGAGCAAGTTGATAGAGCATTTGATAAATTTAAAGAAAATTATTCGGTTAAGAAAATTTCAGAAATAAAGCAACTTAAAGAAGAAGAATACCAAGATGGATTTCTAAGAGAAATATTTGTTGATGTATTTGGTTACACGCTAAAACCAGCCGAAGATTATAATCTTGCAAGAGAATTTAAAAACCAATCAGACGGAAAAAAGGCAGATGGTGCAATATTGAAAGAAGAAAAAGCAATTGTAGTAATTGAACTAAAATCGACCAAAACAAAGGATTTAAAAAGCATTACCGAACAAGCATTTAATTACAAAAACAATCAGCCCGACTGTAAATATATAATAACATCGAATTTTCAGAAACTGCGGTTTTATATTGATTATGCCAACGAATACGAGGAATTTGATTTATTTAATCTGCAAAAGCAGGAATTTGAATTGCTGTATTTAATTTTACACAAGGATAGTATTTTTTCGGATTTACCGCTAAAACTAAAAAACGAAACCAAGTTTCACGAAGAAAATATATCGGATAAACTCTATAAAGATTACTCGAATTATAAACACAAAATTTATAATAATCTTGTAAAAAACAATCCGCAATACGATAAACTAACGCTGTTTAAAAAATCGCAGAAGTTTTTAGATCGATTGCTATTTGTGTTTTTTGCCGAAGACACAGGATTAGTTCCGCCCAATGCTATTTCTAAAATTATTGAGCAGTGGGAAGCCTTACAAGATTTAGACGAATACAAAACACTTTACAGCCGTTTTGTTAAGTTTTTCGAGCATCTTGACAAAGGACATAAATACAAAACCTACGATTTGCCAGCATATAATGGCGGTTTGTTTGCCCCCGACGAAATTCTTGACAATGTAAAAATTGACGATGAAATTTTAAAAGACGACACTTTGCTATTGTCCTCTTACGATTTTAGCACCGATGTTGATGTAAATATTTTAGGACATATTTTTGAACATTCGCTTAACGAAATTGAAGAAATTACAGCAGAAATAGAAGGCACAGCCGAAGATAAAACAAAAAGCAAACGTAAAAAGGACGGTGTTTTTTACACGCCAAAATACATTACCCAATACATAGTTGAAAATACGGTTGGTAAACTCTGTACTGAAAAACGTGAAGAATTAGGGATTACAGAAATTGAGTTTGACGGCACTTATAAAGTCAACGCAGGCAAACTATCCACCAAGGGCAAAAAGCTGTTTAAAACCCTCGAAAACTATAAAAATTGGCTAATTACTTTAAAGATAATTGACCCCGCCTGTGGCTCTGGTGCGTTTTTGAACCAAGCACTTATATTTTTGATTGACGAACACAAGCAGATTGACGATATTATTGCCGAGCTTACGGGCGAAGCAATGCGACTGTTCGATACCGACAAAGCCATTCTCGAAAACAACCTTTACGGTGTAGATATTAACGAGGAAAGTGTTGAAATTGCTCGCCTTTCGCTTTGGTTACGCACCGCACAAAAAGGCAGGAAACTATCGAACCTAAACGAAAATATTAAATGTGGTAATTCCCTTATTGATGATCCCGAAATTGCGGGCGACAAGGCTTTTGATTGGAATACCGAGTTTCCTCAAATATTTACTGAGAAGAAGAAAAAAGCTTGGCATATAACTACTGCAACGCATAATTCGAGATACTCTCAACGAATGTTCGATAATAATGTAAATATAGGTGAAGCTGTTTGGATGGAAGATAGTCACGAAAAGCTTATATCGGAAACAATACTTGATATTGTAAAACAAGATAATTTGAATGTTATGGCGTTTAATATTTGCGGAGACCATATTCATTTATTGCTAGTTTGCGAGAAAGAAGAGTTGTCGAATATAATGAGAAAAATAAAAGGCAAAACTTCGCAAAAACTAAAAGAATATTTGGGTATTCCCAAAGAAGAAAAATTTACGCTTTGGACACAAAAATATGGTAAAAAAGAAATTGAAACAGAAAAACAATTATGGAATACAGTAGAATATATTCGTAAAAATAGACAAAAACATGAACTGTCTAGAAACAATGGGTTGCAACCCATTGTCGGAGATACTATACTGGAATCCATTGTCGAAGATACTAAACTACAACCCATTGTCGAAGATACTAAACTGCAACCCATTGTCGATGACCCAAGTTTGCAACAAACTTACGAATATGCTTTTCGAACTGAATATAATGGTGGTTTTGATTGTGTGATTGGTAATCCGCCTTATGTTGATATTAAAGCCTTACCACCTGAGTTAGTCAAAGGATTATTTAAATATTATGATACAACAGAAAATAGAATAAATTTATATTCTATTTTTATTGAAAAAGCAAGAAGTATTGTTAAAGACAAAGGTTTTGTTTCTTTTATTAACCCTAATTCAATACTTGTTAATTCATCGTATAAAAAGATAAGAACATTGTTAATGTCAGAAATGACTAAAATTATTAAACTTCCTGATAATGTATTTGTAGATGCGAAAGTAGAAACAATTATTTTTGAGTATCGCAAGAATTATTCAACTGAAATTGTTGATGTAATTGTTTATCCTAAATCAGAAGTGATAAATTTTGTTGATAATCTTAGAATAAATCAAATTAATAAGAAAATTTGGGAAGAACATAAAAATAATAATTACAATATCTTTTTATCATTGGAACATATTGGATTACTTGAAAAAATAAAAAGACAATCTACAAATGAATTAGGAGATATTTCAGACTTTTCACTTGGAATTACACCATATGATAAGTATCAAGGACATTCTGAGGAAACTATAAAAAATAGAGAATATCATTCTTTAACTAAAATCGATGAAACATATAAGCCTCTGATTACAGGTGAAAATATTATCAGATTTGATGTAACCAATAAAACAAGTGAATATATTAAGTATGGCAATTGGTTAGGTTCAATGCGTTCAGAAAGATTTTTTACAGAACCTCGAATAATTGTCCGCCAAATTGTTTCAGGGAAACCACCACGCATCTATGCAGGCCTTACAACAGAAAATTTATATTTTACACAAATTGGATTTGCAATAATTCCAAAAGATAATTCGACTCTAAAATTTGTGTTAGCTTTATTAAATTCAAAATTAATAACTTATTTTCATAAGTATTCTTACCTCGATATTGAAAAAGATTTATTTCAAAAAATACTAATTGCAAACTGTAAACAATTACCAATAAAAGAAATTACTAAAGAAGCACAACAACCATTCATAGAAAAAGCCAACCAAATGTTGGATTTAAACAAAAATCTACAACAAAATAAAATCAAATTTCTAAACCGCCTAACAGATAACCTTTTTTCAACTAAGGGATGTATCCCTTTGAGCAAAAAGTTAGATGCTTTTTACAATTTTGATTTTAAAACAATTAGTATCGGAGCTTAAAAAGAAAAAGGTAGTTTTATCACTTGTGCAACAAGACGAGTGGGAAGAGTATTTTAACGCTTATAAAACAGAAATTAACAATTTACAAAGTCAAATAAGCCAAACCGATAAAGAAATAGACCAAATGGTTTATCAGCTCTACGAACTTACCGAAGAAGAAATTAAAATTATGGAGGAGAGTGTACAATAAAGAAAATATGAAAGAATTAAGTTTACAAGACGAATTTAGCGAGTTTTTGCTTTATACAGCACCAAGTGGCGATGTGAAAGTTGAGATATTTTTTCATAACGAAAATGTTTGGTTAACACAAGAACGTATTGCACATTTGTTTGGAGTTCAACGCCCTGCTATAACTAAACACTTAAAAAATATTTTTGACAGTGGAGAATTACAAGAAAATGTGGTTAGTTCCATTTTGGAACATACCACTAAACACGGTGCTATTGAAGGTAAAACACAAGCAAGGCCTACCAAATATTATAATCTCGATGCAATTATTTCGGTAGGATATAGAGTAAACTCTGCACAAGCTACACAATTTAGAATTTGGGCAACTAATTTGTTGCGTGAGTTTATGATTAAAGGCTTTATTATGGATGATGACCGTCTTAAAAACGGTAAGTATTTTGGCAAAGACTATTTTAGAGAACTCTTAGAACGTGTTCGTTCCATTCGCACAAGCGAACGTAGAATATATCAACAAATCACCGATATATTTTCGGAATGTAGTATTGATTATGATAAAAATTCTCAATCAACAAAAGATTTTTATGCTACTGTGCAAAACAGATTTCATTTTGCGATTTCAGGTCAAACAGCAGGCGAAATAATATACAAAAGTGCTGATGCCGAAAAGGATTATATGGGTTTAAAAACTTGGACAAATTCGCCTGATGGTCGTATTTTAAAATCAGATACAAGTATTGCCAAAAATTATTTAACCGAAAAGGAAATAAAGAAATTAGAAAGAAGTATTACTGGATTTTTTGATTATGTAGAAAATATTATAGAAAACAGAAATACTTTTACAATGCAACAATTTGCCGAAAGTGTAAATAAATTCCTAACATTTAACGAATACAAAGTTCTTTCAGAAAAAGGAACAATATCAGCAATTCAAGCCAAGGAAAAAGCATATAACGAATATGAAAAGTTTAATAAAACGCAAAAAATAACATCAGATTTTGATAAAGTGATAAAAAGAATTGAGAATAAAAATGTGAAATAGCCTACGCAAAAGCCATACACATTTGCAATTCGCACAAGCTGCCTCAACGACAATGATTTACAAAAGAGTATTTCTTGCTAACGCCATAAGAAATGAAAATTGCACTAAAAACCAAAACCAGGATTAGTTCGATAACCATTTGGAGAAAATGAACCATTGCAATAAGGTCTGTTACCATAACTTACTTGAGCATTGAAAGATATGTTTGGAGTTACTTTATAATTTAGCCCTAAAGACCCTTCAGTAAAAGTTTTATTAAAAGTTGAAATACTAGAATAGCCAAAGCTGCTTTGTTCAACCAATACAGAGGCATATACACTAGTTTTAGGTGAAAGTTCATACGCTAAAGTTGAAAAGGCAGAAATAGAATGAATGTTTAGCGATGTAGTCTGTAATTCAAGATTAGGATTTAGAAAAGTCATATTATCAATCCGGCTAAATGAATAGCCTATGCCAGCTAGCAATTTAACTCTATTGGTTAGATCAAAGCTTACTGTTGGAACGATATAGTTATTTGTGAAGTAGGAATTATTAAAAGATGTACCTACCTGCATTCCAACGTTTAAAGAATAATCAATACTATTCTCATTTTTGCCAGATTTCTTAACAATAGGTCTGTTTTTATTAATATCTGAATTTGTGTTTGATTTTACTTCAGGTAAATCAATTTCATTAAGTAAATTATGCTTAAACCCTTTTTTGTTTTCATTTATTGGTGGCTGTCCCTCGGTATAATTTAAGAATTCAAAGGGCTGAGCTAATAATTGATTAGAAAAAAATACAAATAATACTATAATAAAGATTTTCATAAGATCAATTTTTATTTATCCTGACACATCTAAGTCACAAATATAACAACGCTTATTATTGTAAGATGTTATCCAAGAATATATATCTTAATATTCACTTACAACAATCGTGCGAATACTATCAATCGTCATACATAATTCTTTAAAAACATCATCAGAAATAAATATCTCTGTTTTTGCTTGTAAAGTAGTAACTTTAGATTCAACATCGGTAATGGGCTCTACTTTTGAAGTAAGAACATCAATCTTATCATAAACAGAATATATTTCTTTGACAAGTTCTAACATTTTCGCTACATCTTTATTGTCACTATATTTATCCAAAAGCCTTATTAAGGTTGCCAAAGATAGTTTTTGGTCTATAATTCTATCTATTAACTCATTATTATTAGGTGAATTACGAGTTAATGAGACTGCCAAAAACAAACCCTCTATCCAACCACCAGTAATAATCATTGCAGCAACTTCTGGCCTACCTGCTTCCTTTAAAAATTCATTGGAAGTCATGAACCCATCAGTAATTATTAACATTGATGAATCACGATTATTAACATTACTTTCAAGTCGTCCAACAATATCATTATCAACATATCCAAGAATACCTAGATCATTTGCTAATTGTCTTGATACAGACATATACTGAATAGTTGTTTGTATTTGTGAAAACAAACTAGCATAACACAAGTCGGCGCCATAAACACCAAAATTAATAGCCTTGGAAAAAGTGGTATTGTAGTTTTCAATATTTTCACTTGGGTTTAGAAAAGAGGCATCGTATTCGGTGCCAGCTCTTTTAATTAACATGGCCGTTTCAACTGGTGAAGGCAATGCATAAAACACTTTTTTTGCTGCATTAAACTCATTTTCTAATTCATCATCAACTTCCAAAGCTAGATCTATGCTCTTTTCATCTTCTTTATTTGTATTAGTTTCGTAATTACTGCAACTATAAGTTAAAAACAAAGAAATTACAATTACAAAAACATTCCTTTTTAAAAGCATATTCAACAAGTTTTAATGAACTCTAATTATATAAAAATAAGATATTTTTAAAATATAGCCAAAAGCGAAACATTGATAATTAATAATTTGAACGGAACTAAGGGACTACACAAAAACAACAGGGCAAAAGCATTTAAAAATATAAAAAATAAAATGTCCACGAATTACATGAATTAACACGAAAAAATATTTAAAATCACCATTAGTTGATTTGAATTAGTGCTATTCCGTGTTAA
>JAUXEM010000117.1 GCA_030620515.1 Salinivirgaceae bacterium | reverse complement strand
TGAATAACCCATTTCTTGTAATAAATTTGTTGCATACTTTATTCTTTGATTATCAATCCTTTCAATGATTTTATGAATTTTATTTTCCTTTTTCGCATGCTTTTTTAAAAAGAATGTAAAATCGAAAAAAGAGTCTTGTTTATAGATTAGGGATATAAATGTTTTAAACCTCTGTAATCCTGATTTTTTTCTATTTGTTAAGTTTATTATTTCCAAAGTTTCATTATTTATCCATACCAGTATCAACTGATCAATAAAATCCGTCTTGGTTTTAAAATGCCAGTAAAAACTTGATTTATTTATTTTCAATGTCCTCGCCATTGATTCAACAATAATTCCTGAAACACCTTGTTCAGAAAACAGTTTGTACCCTAAATTTATCCAATCTTCTTTTTTAGCTATTATTTTCGGCATGCTTATTAGACTCTAGCGTTTATATTAATACAAGGATATACAAAAAACAACAAGCAAAGGTTCGACTTTACGAAAGTCGAACCAAAAAAATTATTTTTTATTGTAATTTTCGGTATTCCGTAGGTGTATGTCCTGTGTATTTCTTAAAAGCTGTATTAAAAGAAGATTTTGAATTAAAACCCACATCATAAAGAATTTGTTGAATGGATAATTCTTTCTTCGAAGAATTATGAAGTATTTGCATAGCTTTTTTAAGTCGGTATTCATTTATAAAATCAAAAAAATGCTGACCAATATGCTGATTAATCAAAATTGATAATTCACGAGCATCAGTATTAAGCTGAATAGCTAATTGTTGAAGAGTAAGTTTAGAGTTAAGGTAAGGCTTTTGCTCTATCATATATTTTTTGAGATAATGAATTTGAGCTATAATTTCGGTATTATTTTCGGTTTCATTAAATTGTACTGCTTCCTGTTTTTGTATTTGTTCAACTGTTTGTAAATTAGAATCAATTCCCCTGAATAATTCGGGATTGTATAAAGCTTTTAACACAAACCAGCAAAACATAAACAATGCTATTGACACTAAGACTATACTTGCCCACGTAAAAATATTATCATAATTACTTAAGAATAAGGAATCTTTAGCAATGGTTATTGGCAAAGTGATTATGAAAACAAAAATAATCTTGTATAACCATTTATATATATTAGTGCTTCCGCTGGTGTAATTTTCCAAATATACATTTTTGTATTTTCTTAAAATGAGAATAATGCTAATGATATATAAAAAGGTTTGTATTTTTAATATAACAACAAAAAATATCCACTCTGTTTTTTTAAAATAATAGGATTCTAAACCATTTTTATCGGTAAATAGGAATGTAACTAAAATTAAAAAATAAAGCATAAATGGAATTGCGTGAAATAAATGCTTATACTTTAACCTAAAATTAGAATAGCTTATAGATAAAACGTAAAGGAAAAAAGAAGGGACAAATAAGAACGTAAAGGTTTTACTAAAAATTAAAAGATTCAGATAATGGCTAAGAAACAAACCGCTTATATCAGTAGCACAAAGAATAATAAATAAGCCAAACAATCTATTAGCTAATGTGTTTTTTGTTTTTACAGTAAATAGAAAGAATGATAATAGTATAGAAATAAATACAGTTATTAAAGCGATTAGTTGTAGTATATTATAATTATCCATTGCTGTATTTTATTTTTTTTTTTAAATCGAAAGCTTATCATTGTGCTAATAAGCGCTAACGGCTGCGACTTATTGTTTTCCAGTCTTAATCGTCACCCAACATTTATCAATCATGTATTTTGCAAATTCAGTTTCCCCTTTTTCCTTTATCATCTCAATCCCTAATCTCCGATTTGTCCGTGTAATAAACTGTCCGAATCGTATCATGAATGGATTATATAATTTACAATTTTTAACTGATTCAAATTTACCACAATCTGCACATGAATTATATCCATTCTCAATGCAACATGGTCTTACCTTACAAGCTTTATATCCAACTGCACATTTGGAATTATCACCTTTGCACCCTTCGCATTGTCCTTTTATATATTTCGGACAGGCTCCACAGTAAAATCCACAATAGGAAACCATGTCGATATTTGTTTGTTCCATTGTTTTTATTTTTTAGCCTTTTTAAATCTTGCTTTACCCTCTTTATTCATTTTTTCAGTCGCATAATGAATAATTTTTCTGCCACATTTATCTTTCCATTTTAAAAGAAATTCTTCTGCTATTTCAGGTTGATTTTTCCAAATTTCTCTAAGAAGTGTGCCTAATCCCTTTTGCACATCTTCTTCTTTATCTTCCATTAAGATTTCAATTACGGCGATAATAGGTTCAGGTTTATATCCTTTTTTTATTGCTTCAAAAAATGTAACAGGAACGGCTCTTCTTTTCCATTTTGATTCAGATTTTGTCCAATTTATAAAACCTTTGGGTTGAATAATATCGTTATAAATAAATTCGGATAATACCACCATACACAATACATCTGTATTTGCCCAGTTTTGAATTCCTTTTTCCAACCACTTCCCAACTTTATCAAATGTATCAATTGAGAATTCATCTTTTTTTGATGCTATAAATAGGGTTGCAAAACTTGCTTCTTCTAATTTCCCAGTAGCTATAAGTAAATCGCCAAGATTTAAGTAATCAGAAATAGTCATCTCATTTTTCCATGAATCTAACCATTTAACCTTTTGCGACTCTAAGATTTTGGAATCAATGCCATATCCATCGTAACCTACTTTAAAATATCTTGAGTATTTCTCTACAATTGAATTGTCAGAATTTGCAATGCAAAAGTTGATTATTTCTTTATGTTTTAATTCTAATTTATTCATAGGTTTTAATTTTTTTTGTAAAAATAGAAAGTACAAGAATACGAAAATTGTAAAAATTGGTCTTTATTTTTTCTTATTAAAAAAGTTTCGTGGTGTAAGATCAGTTAAGCTTTTGAAATCATGATTAAAGTGAGATTGGTCGTAATACCCGTTATCAACAGCTATTTGAGAAAGACTTCGTTTATCCTTACTATCCATTTGTATTACATTTTGAAAGCGGACAATGCTTGCAAACTTTTTGGGGTTTATACCAACATATTTAGAAAAAGTCCTTTCAAATTGTTTTATTCCCAAACACACCTCATATGCAATATTTTGAGCTTTAATTTGTCCTTTAGAATTCTCAATCATTTTTATAGCATGTTCAACTCTTTCAAATTCATTATTATAAATTAGTCTTCCAGTAAGAAAGTTTTCTATATGAGCAATTCTTTGTTTATTATTCGGAGAGTTAAGCAATTTATCTTCTAATTCAAAAGCTTCATTATTAATCAAGTCCTGAAGCGAAAGGTTTTCATTTAATAATTCTGTAATTGGAAAATTGAAAAAAGATTTTACTCCATGCGGTCTGAATACAATCAGAATCATACCTGTCTTTCCAGATAATGACAAATCATAATAATTGGTTTGTTGACCACATATAACCAAATTTGGTTCAATGTATTTGCTTGAATTCTTTTTCTGGAATTTTGATGGAGAACCATAATGAAAAACCATTGTAGCATTTCCACAAGGGAAAACTCTTTCATTAGGCAAAAAGGCTATGGTATTGTCTATCTCAACAATGAAATAGTTTTTTATGTATTTGCTTAAAATCTTTATAGGTTCTATAGACTCAATCATTCTGTTTCATTCTGATATGTGACTTACCCTGTGTTGCTCACAACATTGTGCTAATAACCGCTAACGACTGTGCTAAGAAACGTAGCGGATTACGAAGCTGTGAATTTTCGGTCTACCAAATAGCCAAATCTTTCTCAACTAAATCAGTCAAATCAAAAGATTTGGCGTGCAACCAACGAGTCACACCGATATGCAAACCTACTATACCGCTATGTATTTTTAGCATTTGTTAGCCCACGTTTATTGTCTTTTTGTTTAATAGATTATACAAATATTCAGGTGCTAAATCGAGTTCGTTTTTCCAAACCAAAGTCCAACTATCTAAGCTAAAATCTTTAAAGAAATCTACATTTCGCAATGTTTCAATAATCTTTCGTTTATCGTTGAATATTGTAGCTTTTAAATCTACTGTTCCTTGTTCTCCATTATCAAAATTTAATTTAATGGAATAATCGCTTATATATTCTGCTTTTGTTATACTTATACACATATCGTTTTAGTCTAAGGGTTCAATTTTATTAAATTCTCCTGTTTTCTCTATCGAGTTCCAAACCTCAAAAAGTTCTTCTTTATGTAGTTCTAACCACTCGAATATTAGTTTTAATGCTCTTTTGGGCATTTTGCCGTCTACAATTCCTTTTTGGATGGTGATTATTGCTTTATAGCCTTGGTATTCTGCGTGAAAATGTGGCGGATTATGCTCGTTAAAATACATTTTATTAATATTCCGTAAAATCTGCTTATTTCTGGCATTATTTTTCTCTTTTTAGTTTACACTGTAAAGATACGACTTTTATTTTTAGCGATAAAAAACTTTATAAATTTCTTATTTTGCAGACTTCAATTTCAATTCAAATTTCTTTATTCCTCCGCTAAGATACACATAATTCCACCACCAGCCTGATAGATTATTAAATATCATTTCTTTACGAAGTTTATAACTTTTGTAGTGGCTCATTATTCCGAGATATGAGTTTGTTAGTGCCTGGAATTCTTTTTGTTCTTGGTTTGTGGGTTTGTGGTCTCTTGCTAATAAGTTTTGCTTTTGTATTGCGTGGTAAAAATTGCCTTTTGTTCGGTTTGCAATGTAAATTCTGTTTGGGTTTATTTCTGCTCCAATAAATTTTACGCCTTTGCTGTAATGTTGCAAATGTATCTTTTTGGGGTGTAAAGTAAGCTTTAAGGTAGATTGTAAAAAGCTTTTAAGTTTAGGAATTAACAATTTTAGATATTCCTTATTTTCGTGTACTATTACAAAATCGTCTACATATCTGCCGTAGTATTTTATGCCTAAATCGTGTTTTATGTAATGGTCTAAGGCATCCATATACAAATTGGCAAATACTTGGCTAGTGTAATTACCTATTGGTAAACCACAATCTTTGGCAGAGTAGAATAAGCTTTTTGTGTTTGGTAAATTGTTCCAACTATTGCGTTTGCCTTTTATTGTGCAGTCTTTTACTGGATTGTTAAATATAATTTGTTTGCATAATTGTTTTACCAATTCCTTATCGGGATTATTATATTTTTGGTTGATGAAATTTTCTAATTTCTTCCATAATATATTTTTATTGATGTGCATAAAAAAGCCTTGTATGTCGAGTTTTAGCACATAGCAATCTGTTGTGTAGTTTTTACTACAACGCCTTACAAATTTATCTATACGCTGAATGCCAAAATGTGTTCCTTTGCCAAGTCTACACGAATAAGAATCGTAAATAAATTGTTTCTCGAACAGATGGTTTAATTTGTTTATGATAAGATGATGAACTACTCTGTCTCTAAAATCGGCTGCGAAAATTTCTCTTGTAACTGGTTTGTTTACTATAAACGCTATTGATTTACCTATTGTATAAGTTCCGCAATTTATTTCTTCGGAAAGTTTTACAAGTTTTGTTTCGTAATCTATTTCAAAAGCTAATGCGTTGGCTGTGTTGTGTTTATTTTTTCGGCATTCGAAATATGCCTCAAACAATTCTTCGAGTTTTATTTTGGGCCTTGGTGGTGGGTCGAATAAGGATAATTGCTGGTTCATTATAAAAAATATTGCTTCGTTTTACTCACAATGAGCTAAAAAAAGTAAGAGCTTCGCTTATAGCGAAACCCTTGCAGAAATAAATTTTGTTTGAAGAAGCTCGAACGGCACGCACTCTATAGGTATTATTCTTATTGTTGTTGTTAGAGTTACCGTTATTGAAATTGTAGTTCCACGCGTTATTATTATTGTTCTCGGTAGAAGACCAACGATATACAATTGAGTTTTGATGTTTACCAAGCTTTTGGTAGCATACGATTTAACAAACATACACTTTGTTTAGCGAGAGCGTGAACCTAAATCCACACCCTCACTTTTGGTATATCTGTCCAATTGTCCTTTTTCAACAAAATTATGCTTGCTTGTTACCACCGTAGCAATAACAATTCCAGCTATTATTAATTACTGTTTTTCCAAGCTATGGCTTGTTTGCCTATTATATCGAGCATTTTGCTTATCTCGGATAAGTGTTTTATGCTTAATATTTTTAAATCGGCACTCAAACGAACTTCGAGTTTTAATATTTCAAAATTATCTAAAAATTCTTCTAAATACTGACGTTTTTCTTTACTACGATTTGCCCTATATATACTACGTACAAGCTGAATACTATCTCGTTTCATATCTTGACCAAGAGTGTATTTATACTCTCTCGAAAAATGCTTAGTTTGCTCAAATATTATTAATATGAGTTTGTAAGTATCTTTATATATGGGTAATTCGTGCGATAATGCCATAATAATTATTAAAATTTGCAGAGTAAAGTTTACTTTACTCTGTTTTTAAAAAATCAAATATCTCAAAAAAAAATCGACCGCCAAAGGCGGTTAAATTGTTAAATAGATAAATAGTTAAAAAGCTCGAACGGCACGCACTCTACAGGCATAATTCTTATTGGAGCCGATAGAGTAACCGTTAGCGAAATAGTAGACCCACGCGGTATTATCACTGTTCTCGGTAGAAGACCAATAGCTCCCATAAGTTGGAGCTATATTTTCTTGTGCAAAACCATTTGTTGTTCCATTACCATCATTGTCTAATATCTGGTCTATTAGAATATCTTGCGAACATAATAAATACAATTCTCTATTTGATGGTAAATACCAATCAGTAAAACTACCCCCTGTATAATCATTGCACAAAACAGCAGCTGTCCCTGCGGCAGGACTTGCAGCTATTATTGCAGCTGTATTGCTTGCTCCATCTGTCATATTCTTACAATTTGCTACGTCTGTTCCATAAAGCCCCCATTCTACACCGCTTCCTCCGTCTAAATCATCTAAACTTGCAATTAATCCGTGTGCACCGTTGTCGTAAACGTAATATACTATACCACCTCCAAATAATTCACCTATGTAATGTCCGCCTGTAATGCTTTCTGCTGTTTTGGCGTGTAATGCGTAAGGTACACTCATTAATTGGCTTGTGCCTGTTATGGTGTAGGCTGCTCCTCCGTTCAAATCGGTCTCGGTTTTTATATAATAGGTATCGTTTGACCAATCTATGGCTATAAAATCTCCACTTAATACGGTTCCTGTTCCTATTTCAATACTTACCAATCCGTTTGCATTAGTAGTTGGTGTTTGTGTTTCTACATAAACGGCTGTTCCTGTTGCGGTGTTTTGTAAAATGCTTATTTGCATTCCTACAGCTTGGGAAGTTACTAAATTGTTACTTGCGTCTCTAATTACCGCTTGGTAACTCATTTTTTCGGGTGCTTGTGCCCATACTGTTGCTGTTAATAATACTGCTGCTAAAATTGTGTAAATTTGTTTCATCTCTAATTAATTTTTAATGATTTTAAATACTTTAATTTCTTTTTCACTATCTAATACTTTTACAAAGTAATTAGCAGCAGGATAATTTTGTATATTTATACTTGTTTTGTTTCCTGTGCATTTTACTTGTTGCAAAAGTTTACCGTTTATATCGAAAACCATATACTGCAAACTGGCTGTTTCGTAGTTTTCTACTTTTACCGTTAGATAATCGGTAGTAGGGTTAGGATATGCCAATACTGATAAACTAATATCTTTGGCTTCTTTTATGCCTGTTACTACCGAAATCTCAAAGGGCTGTTGTACGCCTTGGGCAATGCTGTTGCCATTTGTGCCTGTATTGGTGGTGTAAACCACTTGTCCTACGGTATAGCTCGCTGTGCCACCGCTTCCGCTTGCTTCTCCACCTGCTGTCGTGGTGGTTTCTTGGGCTTGTAGGTTACTCAGTCCGAAAATGAGTAAGCCAATTGCACTTAATTTTAATTTGTTTTTCTTCATTTGCTACTTTTTTAAGTTTATAATTCTACTTTCGTTTTGTTCTTCTGCTCCTATGTGGGCTAACGACTGATGTAATAGTAGTAGCGGTTTTCAAAGCGATACTGTTCAAATCTACCAAATAGCCAAATCTTTTCCAATAAAACAGTCAAATCAAAGATTTGGCGGGGCTGGATATGAGAACTATCGCTACAATTTACTACCATAAAGCTATTACTTTTACATTTTGTTGGCGTTTCGTTTATTTATTTCTTTTTCAATCCATTTTTCAACATTATCGGAATAACTTTCAATTAGTCTTGGAAAATCAAATTCACTATCAGTTGCAGGATTAAATGTTTTTTTCAAACTGTGGTTTGCATAAGGAAAGACTATTGTTTCTATATATTCATTTTTCAAACTATCCAGTAGTAATTCATTTTTTTCAGTATTGACTAAGGCATCTCTTTCCCCCAATAATACGAGTGTTGGGATATTCAAATTTTTCCAGTAAGAATAGAAGTTTTCGGTTCTGCCTTTCCAATAAAAACCATAAAATTCATTCTTATCAATGTTTAGGTTACCATATAAACCAGTTTGGTTCATAAAATTATACTTCTGTGCATTTTGACGGATAAAATTTTCAACTTCTTTATAATCATTGCTATCCCTAATCATTTCTTCAACTTTCCTATGGCTTTCTGCAACAATATGTCCATTTGATTTTAAATTGCCTGAATTAACAACTCTTAAACTATCCGAATACGCTGCGGCTTCTGTCACACTAATAATTTCTGGTGATTTCGCAATTAGAAAAGATGGAATATCTGTTTTTGTAATAATTTTTGATAGTAACATAGCCCCTTGACTATAACCCCAAAGTCCAATTTTACTATTATCAACACTTTCTCTTTCATTCAGAATTTTTAAACAAGCAATAGCATCTTCAATTAAATCATCATAATTTGAAGTATAATAATCTCCCGTTGATTTTCCATTTCCACGTTTATCAAAAATTAGAACTTCAAATCCACGTTTGGCGAAAAAATCAGCGTCAAATACATAATCACTTTTAAGATTTGTTGATGACCCGTGTAATAAAACTAATGCAGGGTGTTTTCCTTTTGTTTTCGGCTTATAAATATTTGCTGAAAGAACTATATTATTACTTTTTATAGATAAGGTTTCAACAGAATACGACTTTTCAGGAGTTCCAGATTGTTTGGTTAAATTAAATGTCATATTCATATTTGGAGGTCCATTCTGCATTTCAACTATTCCATTGATTTGCTTATCTTTTAATTCTCCTTTAAAATGTAATTCAACATCGAGAATAAGTGAGAAATAAATGTTTCCATTATCAATTTTTAAATTTGTTATTGCTTGTTCTAAAAGCATTAAATCGTTACTTGAAAACGTCTGCTTATCAGAATTTAAGTTAAGCGATAAATCAACAATTTTTCCATTCAGCCCAATCGAACCTGTCCAATATCCTGTTATTGTTTCTGCATTAGCACAACTATTTAGTAATATGCTAATTAATAAAAAATGAATTAATTTTAGTTTCATAATATTTTCTATTATCTGCGAGTTTTTAAGCATGAATACTAATGATTGATTACTAAGTAATTGTAAGTTTTCTCGTTCTAAGTCTCAAATATCTTTAATACCCATTTTCACCAAAAATTACTTACGTGATTTTGTGTCGTCATTCGATAATATTCAAACAAGTTTTATATTATACCCATTCCTAACCAAATTTCGACCGCTACGCGGAAATAAACAAATAATACAATAGTATAAATTGACTTTTGCCAATTTATACTATTGTAAATAACCAAATGCTTCGACAAGCTCAGAACAAGTAAGTTAATCTCTTACACAACGCACAGAAAGCCCGTAATACTTACTGTTTAAAACCTTGTAAATTTCGGGAAGATCGTAGTACAAACTACGTCGCCAAGCGCTTGAATTATCCTCCGTAGCAGTCCAAAAGTAGCCTCGATCGTTAATATTGCCGAAATTGCCTGTACTGAACCGACCTCCAGCCGGAAGAGCTGTAAAGCCACTTACGTTGTTTGCCCCAGTATTAGGACTTGTCCAATGCGCAGTGCCTGCTTCTTTTAGTTTTACACCAGCAGCATTTACACCACCCAAATATGTAGTTAATTCTATCCATTCGGTGTGCGTTGGAATATGCCAACCTGTTGGGCATACATTGCCTTCGCTTACAGTATGCCAGTTATATAATGCCCCGTAGGTGTTTTTATAAGTTGCTTCATCATTAGCGTACCAGCAATAAGCTCCTGTGGTTAAACTAATCCATGTTGGAGAGTCAGTAACTAAAGGTATAGCATCGCCATTGGAGTATGTAGTTACTTTTAGGTTTTCACCTATCCAACACTGGCTTCCTATTTCAACTGTACTGTAAGTATTACCGTCAATGTCGGCTATTGGGTCGCCACAAGTAAAAGAACTAGCTGCTTCATAATAAACGCTATCTATTTCAGAAATTGGGACAGATATAATAGAATTATCTGTTTTTCTTATTTGCATATTTGTTTGTGCAAAGCTATTTATACTTAAAAATAAGGCTATTAATATTATTGTTGAGTTTTTCATCTTATTATATATTCGTTTTATATATTGTTTAAAATTCCCCTACTTACTTAAAATGGGGAATTACGCTTATCTATTTATATAATTTGTTCATCTATTGTATTAGTAAATCTATTTGTTCTTTGCTTAACTAAACGAGTGACCTAATCCCTTACACAACGAACAGAGACACCGCCCGACTTATTGTGGTTACCGCTACTGCCAGTGGCGTATTCGTAACTGAGGTAGCGGTAGTTGGAGTTGGCATAGCTACCACTCTCCGTAGCACTCCACCAGTAGCCGCTGTCTCCCAAACCGTCGAACGAGCCACCGCCGCCGTAGCGATAGCCACTCGGAAAAGCAGAAAAGCCAGATGTGCCAAAATCGGCAGATTGGTCTAATAATCCATCTGTCCAAAGTGTAGCATTGCCTGCCAATTTGCATCCTGCATTTGTGCCAAGGTAATCTGTTAATGTAGTCCAATCTGCATTGGCAGGTAAATGCCAACCATCGGGGCAAACACCTTGGTTTTCCGCATTGTCTTTTGCCCAACTGTCGCCAATTGCCGCAGCATAAGTATATAATGCTCCGTAAGTATCGGCTTCGTTATTTGCATTATTGTTATAGTAGCTGTAGGCATCTGAGGTATTATCATCGGCTAAATCTCCCCAAGCGGTATTATCTGTTACCAAAGGGATAGCATCGCCATTTGGGTAGTGTGTTACTTTTAGGTTTTCGCCTATCCAACATTGCCCACCTATTTCTACGGTGCTGTAGGTGTTACCGTCAATATCGGTTATTTGGTCGCCACAAGTAAAAGAACTACTTGCCTCATAATAAACACTATC
>JAUXEM010000174.1 GCA_030620515.1 Salinivirgaceae bacterium | reverse complement strand
TCGCAAGTCGCAGTGCGACTATATTGCAAATAAGTATAATATAGCGTTTTGTTATCACGTAAATTAGTGAAGTCGCGCCGCGACTAACTATCTTAAATGCTAAATGTTATGTGCTATACTTAGGTATTTAAAGATACATAAAAGTTATTATCTGTAAAACTAAACGCTATTTATAAAATTGCATAAAACATTTAAAGTAAACGTTTTTGTGCAGGGGGTAATGCTTTTGTTATTTGTGCAAAAACCGGTACAACAACTGCCAGCTTCTGAAATAAAACTAAAAATTAGCAAATAAAAATATTGTTTATACTACGAGCTAACAGCTCGCAGCTATAGGCTAAACAAAAAGCCCCATCCTATTAAATTACATTCCACAAAAATGTTACAGGATGAGGCCACATTAAAACTTATACAAAAATGAGAAAATTATTTACAATTTTAATAGCAAGTAGCTTATTATTTGCTTGTAATAAAGAGGAAAGTGTTGTAGCACCAGTAAGTGATTCCGAAAATGAATATGTTCCTTTCTTTGAATTAGCAAAGGGTGAAGAAATTGCAAAGAATATATATAGAGAGAAACCTGAATTTGTAGATTCTGATGAAGTTACAATATTGTACAATTCAGAATGTAGTTTAAAAGGAGCTGGCATAGCTAGTAATCCAAAAGGTTATCCATTAACCTGGTTTAATATAAGGATTAAATCAAAGTCAGGTGTGCCAAGTGGTTATATTCCAATTGATTTGAATGAAGGGGCTGGGGGAAAATGGATTTACCTGAAACCAACATTCTCATCAACTATAAAAACTGGTTACGGAAGGCTTAGTATTAAAGAACATAGCGCAAGAAAATTTTCAAGATATCATGGATATTTAGAATATATAACAAAGGATGGAAGTAATCAGCCAGCAGATTTAAACGATGGTGCGGGAGGCAAGTATTTATATCTAGCATTGGACAAACGATATGATTCCGAGTCTGCGCCAATTCGTCAAATTGGTGTTGCTTCAAGCAAATCCTCAACTATACAATTTAATGGTTGGAAACGTGTAAACAAAGACCTTAACAAGGGTGCTGGAGGCAAATATATTTATATTTTTTATAAAAAATAAGTTTATAAAAGAGGCAAGTGTAAAGCTTGCTTCTTTTATAATATGAATATAATTAAACATGAGCTTAAACAAATTTTGGACTATTATAGTATTATGTTTTATTTCCAATGTAGTTAATGCCCAAATAAAAGTATTGGGTTTTATAAAAGATGCTGAAAATGGAGAGGCACTAATTGGTGCTTATGTACTCGATGGCAATTCCAACGGTGTATGTACAAATAACTATGGTTATTTTAGTATAAGTATTGCAGAGCCCAATAATAAGTTAACTTTTTCGTATGTTGGTTATAAACAGCAGGAGCTGGTTTTAAATGCTTTGCAAGATACTAATATAACCATTTTTTTAAGCAAGGATGATTTAATTGACGAGGTTGTTATTGCCGGTGGTTTTAATCGTTTACAATCGAATTTAACAGGCATTGAGACAATGACTCCCAAAATGGTAAATACCTTGCCCACAGTAATGGGCGAACCCGATATTATAAAAACCATTACCTTATTACCCGGTGTTTCATTTGGTAACGAAGCTGCTGCTGGTTATTTTGTTAGGGGTGGTAGTAGCGATCAAAATTTATTATTAATAGATGGCGTGCCGGTTTACAACCCTTACCACTTGCACGGTTATTTTTCGGTTTTTAATACCGATGCTATAAATAAAGCAACCTTATATAAAGGTGCTGTTCCGGCTAAATTTGGAGGTCGTTTATCGTCGGTACTCGATATTAATATGCGCGAAGGCAATGCGAAAAAGTTTGGGGGCAAAGTTACTTTAGGTACCGTAACTACTAAATTGTTACTGGAAGGTCCTATAGTAAAAGACAAAATGTCGTTTTTAATTACAGGCAGACGTTCCATGTTAGATGTTTATAATAAGGGAGTTTCATCTTTACTATCTTGGTTTTCTGGTATGAGCCAGGTTGCTGAAAATGTAGATGTTAATAACTATTATTTTTATGATTACAATGTAAAAGTTAATCATAAGCTAAATAGAAATAACCGTTTGTTTTTTAATTTATATAGCAGTGTAGATAATTTTGAGAATAAAGAATCAGATGTATCATTAAAGAGTGAAATAATTTGGAAAAACTTAAGTACGTCTTTGCGTTGGAATTATATTTACTCTAATAAGCTATTTAGTAATTTTACCGTTTACCATACAAAATATAACTATAGCACAAAAGATGCTGTTTACTACGAAGACTCACAAGGAAAGCTAGAAAACAGCATTCAATATGGCACAGGTATATCAGATTATTCGGGTAAATTAGATTTTACTTCCAACATGAATAAACATTCCTTAAAATTTGGTGGGCAATATCTTTATCAAATTGTTGCACCCGATATTACCAAAGTTGAGCAAATTGTAGAGAATAATAATCTAGCTATTGATACAACTATTAACTCCGCAATAAATACCCATAGTGCAATATTTTATTTGGAAGATGAATATAAATTATTTGAAAAAGCTACAATTAATACAGGTTTGCATTTTTCAAATTACTTTACTGAAGGTAAGTTATATCCTTCGCTTCAGCCACGTTTTTCTGTCAACTACAAACCCATAAGCAAGCTTGCTCTTAAAGCATCTTATACTCGTATGGTTCAACCTTTACATTTATTATCAACTACTTGGTCGGGCGACCCCTCTGATATTTGGGTACCATCAACCAATAAAATTAAACCCGAAAGTGCCAATCAATATGCACTAGGCATTAATTTTAAAGCGCAACAATTTAATATTGCAGCCGAAGCTTATTATAGAACCATGAATAACCTTATTGATTACAAAGAGGGTGCAAGCCACTTTAATACCGAAATTAATTGGCAAGATAAAGTAGAAATAGGAACAGGAAAAGTACATGGTTTTGAATTTTCAGTAAATAAAGAGAGAGGTAAGTTAACAGGTTTGCTTTCTTATACTTATTCAAAATCTACTAGGCAATTCCAAAATATTAATAGGGGCAAGGAGTTTCCATATACATACGACAGAACGCATAGCGTTTCAGTAGCTTTAATGTACAACATAAATAAAAAGTTTGCTTTGGGTGCCAATTGGGTATTTGCAACCGGACAGCCGGTTACTATTTCAAACTCGTATGTAGTAAGTAGTTTTGAATATAACGCAGAGTATTATAGGCAGTATAATTCAATAAATAATACACGCCTGCCAAATTACCATAGGTTAGATGTTTGTGCCAATTACACTAAAACCTATCCTAAGTTTAATTATAAAATTAGCACAGGGGTTTATAATGTTTATAATAGGCAAAACCCTTATTCGGTTTACGATACAGGCGAAAGTTTGTATGTGGGTTCCTTATTGGGTTTTTTGCCTTATTTAACAATTTCACTAAGTTTTAATTCAAAATAAGATGCAAAAGTCTTTATTTATAATCCTTTTATTTGTTGGTGTTTTATCGTGTACAAGCGACGATGAACTTCTAGAATACTATGTAAATAGTTTTGAGCCTCAATTGAGTCTTTCTGGCTATGTTACTACAGATAGTATTTATGCCTGCTTAACCCAAACACAAAAGCGCGAGTTTAGATCAATTTATGATCCTGAAATTTATACCGAAACCATTACGGATACAACTGCAACAGTTGTTATTTATGAAGATGGTAAGTTTTTTTGCAGGCTTAAGCCAAAGAGCTATACGGTTAATAAGTATGTTGGTGGTATTAATAGGATTGAGGAGAAAAAATACTATACAGCATACAAAATGGTAAGTCCTGGTAGAACATATGCTATAAAAATTGAACATAACACATTTGGTGCAATTGAGGCTAGTACACAACTGCCGCTAGTGGCCAAAGTGCTTATGGATACTTTAAGTGTATTAAAGGATGTGTTTTTAATTTATGATTCATCTGATGGAGATGCAACCGATGGCATTGACACTGCTATTTGGCTTACTAATTTTTATTTAACTATAAGCGATATACCCAGCATGTCAAATTATTTTATGATTCATGAAATGGGTTATACTCATTCTAATGAACTTGAAAAATATAGAAATACACCATGGAGTAGGTTTGAATTAAATGAAGTTATACTAGAGTCTCAGGTTTTGACTAGCTATGGTTCTCGTATGCAAAAATATTTATTTTCTGACAAATATTTTGAAGACAAGGATTATAGCTTATGTTTTTATCATTGTAAAGATGAGTCAGATAGTATTAAATATGATATGTATTACTATAGTGAAGACTATTATAAATATAATTTATCGGTGGCAGCATATCAGCTAGCAATACGTAACCCCTTTAGTAAACCCGTTTTAATTCACTCAAATACCAGTAATGATATTGGCATATGGGGTGCTTATATAAAAGAAACTTTTAGTAATAATTAAAAAATAGAGCAATGATTAATAGTAAGATGAAAAATGTTATGGCAGTTTTAGCCGTATTAATAAGTGTTTGTTTTGTTTCGTGTGATGATGATTCAGATGATTTTTCTAGTGTTGAAATACTAACTTCACCAACCGATTTATTGGTACAGGTAGGCGATACCAATGACGAAAACTGCTTATGGGTAGATGCCGTTGACTCTGAAGGAAAAGAATTAGCTTATGAATGGCGTAAGCTTAGGAGTAAGAATGACTCAATGGGTATAATGATTTCAGGTGCTACTAGTAGTATTTATATACCAAACAAAAGCAAAGCCGATACAAGTTGGTATTATGTAACTGTAATGAATGCAAGTATTCACTCATCATGTGAAGCCGTAGAGGTAATTGTTGTTGATTCTCTAGCTGTGATAGAGTAAGACTCATTTTCTATATAGACTCGACTCAGTCTATCAATTTAAAAATGGCTTAGATTATCTTTTTTAACGAAGGGCTGTTATATGATAGGAATTAAAAAACTTAAATTATATTTGATTTTTATATAAAAAAATAAGTAATTAATTAAATGTCATGAAATTTATAAAAATAGTTCTTGTTGTAATAATATTGGCAAGCATACCATATTATAAAACCGTTGTTTATAATTTTCAAATTGGCACACCATTTACTGGTAATAAGTTTTATAATCCATATGAAAAAAATGGTGGCGAATGGATAAAAGCTAATTTTCATGCCCATACTAAAATGCATTTTGGTTTTGCAAATGGAGAAAACGAGCCCGAAGAAATGTTTTACAGGTACGATAGCTTAAATTATGGCGTTTCAGGAATATCTAATTATAATAGTATTTTACCCAATTGTTATAATCAAGAATTATATATTCCAATTTATGAGCATGGCTTAAATTTTGGAACAATCCATCAGCTTGTTATTAATGCTAGTTATGTGAATAGATATGATTATTTATTCTACCAAAATAAAAATCATAAACAGGCAGTTATAAATAAGCAAAAAGATGCAGGGCAGCTAGTTGTGCTTGCTCACCCTAGTTTTAAGAACGGATATTCTAAAAAAGAGATGCAATTATTAAACAATTACGACTTGTTTGAGGGTTTAAGTGTACGAGCCAGCTCTATTGAATTATGGGATGAAGCTTTGTCGTATGGGCATGCAGTTTGGATTACCGGAAGTGACGATGCTCATGATAAATCAGAAGGTCACACAGGAGTATGTTGGACTATGGTAAATGTAGCTAGCAAGACAAAAAAAAATGTAATGCAAGCTCTAGAATCGGGAGCATTTTATGCACAACGAGGATGGCAAGCTCAGGAAATGAATAGGATTAAAAAAGTTTCGGTTAATAATGATATTTACACATTGGAATTAAACTCAAAGGCTGATTCAATTATTTTAAAAAGTGATTTTGGACAGACGGTTGCGGTAGCTACAAATGCAAATGATATTAGCTATAATATAAAGCCTGAAAATACTTATGTAAGAGCTGAGATATTTGAAACAGAGCCTTGGAATACTTATACTAAAATATACCTAAATCCAGTCATTAGAACTAAAGACAGTACATTTGAGAAACACAATAATGAGAATAGTCCAAATTTACTAAAGACATGGATAGTACGCATTCTAATTCTGATTATTAATATTTTAATGTTGTTTTTTATTTTCAAAACACCCAGAAAAAAAACGGTTGAAACCAATTAATTAGCTTTATTTTAGAATCGTGCTGAGATTTGTAAGTATTTGTTTCAAAATACTGTTAATCAATTAGTCAAACCCTCACTCTGCGGATTTAAGGAAAGTTCAGGAAAATCGCTTTTAAAACAAAATCACTTATTTTTAAATTTATTTGTTCTTTTTCTTGACAAAAAGAACCAAAAGTCAAGACTCATTTTTCTCTGCACTCTGTCTCTTCATAAATCCTAACTTCATTCGTGTGATCTCCTCGTTTCCTCGGAGCTTCCCGAATTCACTAAGAATTTATTTTGACCCAAAGCTTGATAAAAAAGGTCGGTCAGACAATTGTAAATTGTAAACTTTAGTTTTTAAAAATGCTCATATTTTCATCATAAATAGGGCTTTCTATTGCTAAAAAGTCTAAAACACTATGAAAAACATTGTGCTGTGATAATACTTCATTTTCTTTAAGTTCTTTAGAATTATCAGATAACCAAACAATAAACGGAATCTCCAATTGCTCTGGCGGCGCAATACTTGCTGGTATTCCATGCATATATAATTTATTTTCTCCTAAAGACTCGCCATGATCTGAAACGAAAAACATAGAACTATTAAACTGCTCTAGTTGCTTTAATTTTTCAATTAAGGTTGATAGAATATAATCTGTATAAACAATGGTATTATCATATGCATTTATTAACTCTTCTTGAGTGCATTTTTCCAACTGAACACTTTTACATGTAGGAGTAAATTTATTAAATTGCTGTGGGTATTTTTTATAATAAGTTGGTCCGTGGCTAGTGCTAGTATGTAAAACTATTAATATTTTATTTTTTTTACTTGCTAATATTTGTTCCGTTAAACCGCTAAGTAATATTTCATCATATTTGCATCTAGCGCCTTGACATAATTTTTCTAAATCGGCTCTTGTTTGATAGTTTTGAATATTAACCGTAGGTTCTCCCCAATTAGTAGTTCGCCAAATAACCTCGAAACCATTTCTAAATAAGTAATTTGGTAATATTTCATGCAAATCATTACTGTTCTTGTGCTCTAAAATACACTTAACCGCTTCAGTAGTATAAGTTGCACTTGCTATAGCTTTATAACTGTAAACATTATTTGTTTTTGATAGCAACGGGTTTGTATCTTTATTATAACCGTATAACGAAAAGTTTTTACTTCTTGCAGACTCTCCAATAACAAGAACAACTATCGATTTTTTATTATCTTTTGCCGTTGCATCTGGCAGCAAAATTTGTTGCTTGTTTTCCTTATTTTTAAAGTGATAAAACCTATAAGTATTTGCAACATAAGACCATGGCATAGATAAACCACCTAAAGTTTTTGAATGTTTATCTATCCATAACGAATTACTGGAATTAACATAAACAAATGATAAAATAAAAATAAAAGTTAATACAATGTGTATCAAAAATCTTTTAAATTTTACTTTGGTAGTTTTAGTTTTAACAATAAAAATACTAGGGATTATTCCTAACAAAATTAAATACATAACTAAGCCAAAAGACATGAAACTACTAGACTCTTCAAAATTAGTATTTAAAACATTACCAATCATTGTTATGTCTATTATAACACCATAGGTGTTTATGAAATATACTGCAATTGCATTTAGATTGGCAAACAGAACTAGTATAAATTTACCAATAAAGCGATA
>JAUXEM010000175.1 GCA_030620515.1 Salinivirgaceae bacterium | reverse complement strand
TTTACTGCTAACCAACTTGGCAATTTAGCTGGTTTTGGTTTCTTTCCATAAAAGAAATCGTCCATTGCCAATGCTACTCTTCTGAAAAGCCATGATTGTTGTATGCCCCATCTTACCATATTATGTAATAAATTATTGGGATGAGAATATGGGCAAGCACTCATGCATCTACCACAATCGGTTCCTGTTGTACACCAATAGCTAAAACACTTTTCCTGATTTATTTGCCAACGTTTTATTCCGTTTATCTCTTTTTTTTGTTCAGATGATATTGCATTACTAGGACATACCTCAGCACATTTTTTACAGATATTGCAAAAATCCTGAACTGTTGCATTAAATTTCCTTTCATTCGTAATCAATGGTAGGTTTGTTGTTACTACTGCAATTCGCACTCTTGGTCCTAAATTTGGTGTTATAAGCAAACCCATACGGCCAATTTCGCCAAGGCTAGCATCGCGTGCTACTAGCGGGCAAACTACTTCGTAATTACCGTCTATATGGGCTTGGGCCTCGTAACCTAAATTACGAATGCACTGTGCTACCTGAATGGCTATTGAACCTGAGTTCATATATTGCTGTGCCGATTCCATTACTATGGGCGCTCCAGGTCCGGTTGAGGTAAAGTTTTTATCCATTTCAACAGTAAATGCAATGGCATATTTGTGTTTATTATTCACCTTATTGCCATAAAATTTACCCCGACCGCGGTGTGAATAAAAATGATAAGGTTTTAATTTGCAAATACCAACCTGATCAGCACCTAATTTTTTGCTCCAAAGCGTAATGAAATTTGTAATATCTTTATCGTTAAATATTTTAACATCGTCAGCGGGCATGCCTGTGGTGGCATTCCTTAGATTTTCAATAGCAAAAAAACTTGCATCGGCAGCCGCAAAAGCAAGCGGATTATACATTGCCGACTTTTTTGCCATTAAGCCGGGTTTATTATGCCATTCTTTATCAATAGGTAATTTCTCAGGGTTATTTTTATAATAAACCTCATTTCTTTCAGTTGATTTTATTAATTCATTGCGCGAAAACATAGTATCACGCTCATCTATTTTAAAGTTACTTTGCTTTTCTTCTTTCTCGCTTTTTTGAAACGGAATAATAAACAAAAGCAGGCTTAATACTAAAAAGCCAATTGTTGAGTAAAGAGCTATTGGTGCAATGCAAGAAAAGAAATATGCTATTGTAAAAAAGGGTAAAGGACTTAGTAGTGCCAACATAATACTGCGTTTACTTGCTAAGGGCTCTTTTTCAAAGAAACTTACCAAGGCAAACCAGGCAAAAAATAAAAACAAAATTGCACCAATAGTGTATAAACTATAAATTTCCATAATTGATTAATTAGATACCAAACCTACAATTTTTTTTTCTATTTTAGTAGAAATGGTAAAGCGTTTAAACCAAACAGGTTAAAAAGCATTTGCAGTTTAAAGGTTATGCAAAAAAGCCTGCTTATTTCGGGTGGTAGCCATTGGTGTTAAAACCTACAAGGGCATTGAACCTTCGTAGGGCATTTTATTTAATTACAAGTAGTTCTAAACTACTACAGGTTACTTCACTACGCCTGCCTGCCGGCTAAGGCAGGTTCGTAATGACTCTTTGAATCCATATCGCCTTACTAGGCGGGAAGGTTTGCCTACAGAAGGAATTTGGTTTTCACGTCTGAATGATAAAGTTGGGCAGGTTTGGATTTTAATGCCTCGTGGGTCTGCCCCGATGGTATTTACTTAGATTTTCCACTTTAGTTGAAACTTAATTTCTGATCGGGTATTTCCTGGAATTTCATTTAACCCACTACCAATACTATTTTTATTTGCATACCAGGTTTGACTGTAGCGTAACCAAAAGTGCAAATTACCAAACAGCTTATACTTTAGCATTAAATAAGTTCGCGTGCCCCTATTGTACAATGCAGGAACGGAGTAAGCATGCAGCACATCCGATTCGTAAGTGTAAATTCTAGTGTCATAGGATTCTGTTTCAAATAATGCATATCGGAACGAAAAAGCCAGTGGAAATTTAAATGGGGCGCAAATAACATCTTGAAATATTAAATATCCATATTCTTGATTGTTCTCACTGTATCTACTAATCTCAACACGATTTCTGAATTTCCATTTATCGCTAACCGAATAATTAATATGGTATCTGGCTGATAGTTTATCAATGTCAATTAATTCAGTAATTCCAACTTCTTCAAATCCCCCATTTTCTTGTTTTATCTCTTTTTTTAGGCGGGCATACATGCTTATAGTGCGAGCAGGAACATAATCAACTTGTACTAAAAAGCCGTTTCCTTTTGAAGGAGCACTAGCTTGTTGTTTTAGCCATGGGAATTTAAAAAAGTCGTAGTAGGCAGAAATTTTGAACTTTTTAATTGGGTGCATTTCAATTCCCATATAAAAACCTTTTTCATTTTGCACTCTCGACCCTTCTGCAAAAGCATTTCCATAGGCTGTTTGATAATCTTTAGAGTAGTTGCGATAAAGAACAGCGCCACTAAGTTGCGGGGCAAGCTGCATTAATGCGCCTGTTAAAATAGCTGTACCGCCATTTTCTGAAATAGCTGCTTCGCCAAAAAAGTGAATCCCTTTAAACATATATTGAAAGTCGCCACTCAGATTATAGTTGCTATTACCTTGAAAATCGTACTGGTTATAAAACTTGGTGTCTTTCAGTAGTGGAATATCATATTTATAGGCAACTCCCGAAATACCTAACTTAAACTTTTTTGCTTTCCAGCTAATATTCGATCCTGCCAAAGTTTCTGTTATAGCATCTTTTTTAACAATTTGAGCGGGAGTGGCATGTATTCCAGAATTATCTGGCGAGGTAAAAAATACATCTTCGTTAGTTAAGGTATCTTTTTCCGATATTGATGCATCGAACGTTTTATAAGAGCCAAATACCGTGAAATTTAAGCCCTTATAACTTAGAGTTGTTCCGGCACCACGTAAAAAAGCATTTTCGTCGGTCGATGAATATTTTCGCAGGCCTTGGGCTTTTTTTCTTATATCAATAACGTAAGCCGATTTGCTATTACTTAAATACGACCACATAATTAAACCTTGCCCTAGCTGTACTTGGTAATCACCTAGAACAGTAGTTTTGAATACCCCAATATCATCAATTTGTAGATGAGCTGAGTAAAAATCGAAACCATATTTTTGTTCTCCTTCTAAAAACTGTTCTCCAGGATCTTTTTCGGCAGTAATGCCCCACTGTAGTTTCTTTTTATAATTGAACTTATACTTAGTATATACTCTATGTTTATTGTTAGGGTAAAAACTATTCGGATTCTCTTCTTTTAAAGAATCAGAAATAGTTTCATAACCAACGGCGTTTTCTAGTGTTGAGGTTGTGCGAAAGAAAATTTCGTTTCTACCATATTGAACTCCTTTTTTTAAATTCCATTTCTCAGTTTTTTTAGGTTTCAGAACACTCACAAAAGGCAATATCGATTTAATTAAAGGATAGGAGTACCCCTCAATTAACTGCAGTTCATAAATAGTCAGCAATGGTCCTTTTTTATCAATATAGCTTAATAGGTTTTTTATTTGAAAATCGTTAAGAATTACAAGTTTTTCCAGTTCTTCTATAGTTGCTGAATTTAAATTTAATGGGAATTCATAGAAATACTCCAGATCTTCTGTAATTTCAGTATAGTCAAGTTCTTCATCGCTTGTAGAGGCAATTTTTTCCACAACATTTTCAATTACTTGTTGCCCAGGTTTGTATTGCTGAGCCCAAGCTGGAAAAGATAAAGCAAGTACGAGACTTAGTATTTGAAGCTTTTTAATCATTAAGCAAATGGGTGAAATGCTTTACGGTATCGTATTAATGTGAAAATATTTAGTACTATATATGATGACAAAAAGAATAAAGCAGATATTATAGTTGATATTGTAAAAATACCTGTTACCATGTTTGTATAGTTGCTTATGTGTTGAATGTAAGCTGAAATATTTATATTAAAGAATAGGCTTATTGCATTTATTACAATAAGTAAAACAAAAATTGATATAATACCTGATAGTACACCTTTTAGGTCAGGAGGGCTAAGTTCCATGTGCGAGGCAATACACATTGCTGCATATAGGAATACCCAAAATTCCCAGCTACGAATATTCTCACTTGAAAATAAATTCTCAACTACCTGCTTTCCACCAACATAAATTTGAATAAACTGATCTTTTATACCTGCAAAGGAACTTAAGTCTATTGGTCTGTTTTTACTTAGTTCAAGAATAATTGAATTGTCAGGTACAATATATCTGATTAATAAATATATAATAAATGAACCAAAAAGTATAGGCCCGAATCCGATAAAAAAATTACCAATTTTATGCCAAGGGTTGTTAGGGTTATAGGAATGGTTTACGTATCCTAATGAGCCATCACTACTATTTGGACTAAAAAGTTTAATGTCGGTAATGCGATGACCAAAGGGTATGCAAAATATAGCATGACCAAGTTCATGAATAGGAACGCCAAGCCATCCGGTTATATAAATATCGAATTTTTGACCAATGCTTTTTATAAATACTATTCGGGTAAAACGAGCCAATAGATATAGAATTAAACCAAAAAAGAAAAACACAGCTAGTAAGGAAAAAAACTGTCCAAACGAAATAAAAAGTACGTTTTTCAGGAATGTGAAAATAGTAGATAACAGCTCCATAAATTTTTATTTAAATGAGACACTCATAGCCTTTCGTCCCCAACAAGGATATTAATAAAACATGAGTGTTCCATGGTAATTGAAAATTACAATTCTTTTTTAATGCTTGCGAATATTTGAAAAACATAACTTTAATTTTTTTTTACTTAAATGAGTATTTTAGAGATATTTCTGTGGAAAGAGGTAGCGATTCATGAGTGGAAACAGCAATATCGGTAGTGAAATTCCAGAACCTATAGCCTAAGCCACAACTAAATTGATTGGGTTCAGTTCCAAAACCCGTTCTTAAGAAAAGATGTGTTAATGGTTCGTATTCTATTCCACCTTTAATGCGAGCTTTTTGGTATATATCTTTTTCGGTTTCAATGGTTAATACTACTTGCTCTGTAAAATAGTACCCCATTCCAAAACGCATTATAGTAGACACTCGTTCATCATCATAATCAGCTAGTTTTGTTTTTGATGGGTTGTATAAATGTACACCAATAAATAACTTATCAATAGGTTTTGCTATTATTCCTACTTCAAAAAGAAACGCACCACGATTCCCATAATCTTCGGTTTGTTGATAGTATAAATAATCGAATTGCAAACCTGCACTAAAATATTTGCCTAGGTTACGAGCAAAGGCTAACCCAATCTTATTTTCAGCATATAGTTCATAGCCAAATCTTTTATATGAAACAGCAAAATTTCCTGTTTTTGTTGGTAATATTAAAGCGGCGGTTTGTGTGCTGGTTTCTTTAAGTTGAAATTTATTTTCGTAACCAAAAGCTAAAGTGGCATCGTTAACATTTGCTAATCCTGCTTGATTATTACTTACAGACCAAGCATCGTATAAAACTACCGAGGAGTATCCAATACCTGCAAATCGAGCACTTTGTGCATGAATAACATTAGGAATAGTAAAAGCGATTATTAGCCAAAAACCTTTTTTTAACATTAGATAATACTTGGGCTTTATGTTTTGATTGATGTTAAAGATAAATTTAAGATTACGAATACCAAAACTATCTGTAGAGTTAATTACAAAAAAAAGCCTGTAACTTTATGTTACAGGCTTTTTAATCAAAAATATTTTCTTAATTAGTAGTTGCAAAAAAACTCGGTCTCTGATAAAAAAACTTCAATAATGAGGCTTTCGTAGTATCTCAATCAGGAATTTGCTTTTGTAAATGACTGATTGAGATACAAGAGTAACCTGCCTGGACGGCAAGGCAGGCGATATTAGTGGAGTTTTCTTGCTGAGCCTAATTAGTTTTAAAGTCGTACTTAATCTCCTCCAAATCAAGATTTGCTTTTACTATTTTTTGCTTAAGACTTTCTTTATATTTTATAGTCTCTTTAAAAATTTTAGCATCACCAATACCCAAAATTTGAGCTGCTAAAATTCCTGCATTTTGCGCTGCATTTACACCAACAGTTGCTACTGGTATTCCAGGAGGCATTTGAAGGATAGAAAAAATAGAGTCCAACCCATCTAGTGTTGCATTAATAGGCACACCAATAATTGGTAGTGGGGTCATTGCTGCAATTACACCGGGTAAATGAGCAGCCATACCTGCACCAGCAATAATAACTTTAATGCCTTTATCAACAGCTCCTTTCGCAAATTTCTCAACTTGCTCAGGTGTACGATGAGCCGACAGTGCATTCATTTCAAAAGGAATCTGCATATCGTTAAGGATTTTTGCTGCTTTTTCCATTACTGGTAGGTCTGAAGTGCTACCCATAATAATACTAACTTTTGGTTCCATCTGTTTTCTTTTAATATTTGCTATTGTACACGTTTAATTTTATTATTTTCGCAGCAAATAAAGTAAAAATAAATTACCTTATTTTATTTTTGCATTTAAAAAATTATTATTTTTTAGATTATTATTTCTCAAAGCATAAGTTTAATTAGATTGTTTATATAACAAATTGTATTACAGAGTGTTTATGGAAAACTATATTTATCTTAACTAACTACTAAATTTTTATAAAATGAGTGAAGTAAAAGTTCTTGATAAAACATTTGTGACTTCAATTCCTGAAAAAGAAATTCAGGATAGGATAAAAATTATAGCCGAGCAAATGAATAAAGATTTGGCAGATAAAGATGTAATTTTTTTAGGCATTTTAAACGGATGTTTTATGTTTGCTGGTGACTTATTTAAATCGATAGATTTAAAATGCCAAATTTCATTTTTGAAATTGGCATCTTATCAAGGTACGTCTTCATCGGGAAATGTTAAACGATTAATAGGAATAAACGAAGATGTTGAAGGTAAAACAGTAGTTATTATTGAAGATATAATTGATACTGGAAATACGCTTGAAAGCATTATTAAACAGCTAAAAGGATACGAACCAGCCGAAATAAAAACAGCAACTTTATTGCATAAACCAGATGCTTATACAAAAGATTTGCCAATTGATTATATAGGTTTTAGTATTTCTAATGAATTTATTATAGGTTATGGTTTAGATTATGATGGCTTTGGAAGAAATTTAAAAGATATTTATACAATTACTAAATAATTATATAGTTAAAGAGAAACTCCTTATGTTTAATTTTGTAATTTTTGGACCACCTGGTTCAGGAAAAGGAACTCAGTCAAAAAATATTATTGCAAAGTATAATTTAGTTCACTTATCAACAGGTGATCTTTTACGTACTGAGCAAAATACTGGTTCGGAATTAGGGAAACAAATTAGTGCCTTAATTGATGATGGTAATTTTGTGCCAGATGAAATGATTCAAAAAATATTTAAAGCTTTTCTTTTTGAGAATAAGAATAGTGATGGTTTTATTCTGGATGGTTTTCCTCGAAATACAAAACAAGCTGCTTGGCTCGATAATTTGTTAGAAGAGATGAATTCAGAAGTTAAGTTTATGTTAGCTCTTGAGGTGGATGATGATGAATTGAAGAGAAGAATATTGGATCGTGGTAAAATTTCAGGCAGACCCGACGATCAAAACGAAAGCATAGTTGAAACAAGAATAACTGTTTATAATAAGCAAACCATACCCGTTAAAGAGTATTATGAAAACCAAAATAAGTTTCATTCTGTAAAAGGAGTGGGAAAACCTGATGAGGTTTTTGCTAATATTTGTGGAATTATTGATAAGTTGAAATAGAATTATTTATTTC